>WQXD01000074.1 GCA_009785015.1 Oscillospiraceae bacterium
CTTTAAAAACGAAGCAGATTGAAATATTTTACGGGAGCGGTGAAAAATGATTTCCAAAGACGTAACAGTTCTAAACAACGTGGGGCTGCACGCCAGGCCTGCCACGTTTTTTGTCCAGAAGTCCAATTCTTACAAAAGCTCGGTATGGGTTGAAAAAGGGGACCGGAGGGTCAACGCGAAAAGCCTTCTGGGGGTGCTCTCACTGGGCATAGGCAAGGGAACCACGATAACCCTGATATCGGACGGAGTGGACGAAGAAGAAGCCTTGGGCGGACTTGTGGAATTGATCCAAAAGGGGATCAACGAATAAAAAGTCAAAATATCGGCATTCGGCAAAAAACGGCATAAACGAGGCGGGTTTGCTTTTTGGGGGGCAGGCGCAGCCTGTTTCGTGTCGTTTTGTCATATGGCCCTTTGTATATATTTGTATGATTGAGGAAAAGAGTTTTTTATGGATGATGTGGATGATATGGATGATATCGAAAAAAACGGAGAAGCGGCAACAAAAGCGAGGATAAAAGCGCTCAAAAAAAAGGCCCTTTCACTCCCGGCCAAAAGCGGGGTGTACCTGATGAAAAACGACAAAAACAAAATAATTTATACGGGCAAGGCCAAATATCTGGCAAACAGGGTTTCGCAGTATTTTATTTTTTACCCGCACAAAGACTACAAAACAAACAAGCTCGTCGAAAATATACATGATTTTGACTTTATAATCACCGGCAATGAAATAGAAGCGCTGATTTTGGAAAACCAGCTCATAAAGCTGCATTCGCCGAAGTATAACATCAGGCTCAAAGATGATAAAAATTACCCCTATTTAAAAATTGACATACACAGCGAATATCCCACCCTTGCCGTCACGAGGGCGAGGGCCCCCGGCGACAAATCCCTTTTTTTCGGGCCCTACTCAAACAAGGGCAGCATATATGAACTCATAGACGAGATAGACAAACATTTCAAATTGCCCGCCTGCAAGAATGAGTTTCCAAAGGATATAGGAAAAAGGCGCCCGTGCCTGAATCTGAGAATTGGCAGGTGCATGGGGGTGTGCACGGGGAACGTCGGCGCCGAGGAATACAAAAATATAATAAACGACGCAGTCATGTTCATAAAGGGCGACTATGAAAATCTGATAAAATTTTACGCTTCGGGAATGGAAAAGGCTTCCCAGGATTTGGATTTTGAAAAAGCGGCGCAGTTCAGGGACAAAAAATTCGCCCTCGAAAAGCTGCGCTCAAAACAAAGGATAGTCGCCGCCCCGGATATAGACGAAGACGTTTTCGGGGTTTTCGTGGGGGATACGAGTTCATGCGTTTCGGTGTTTGTGATAAGAAGCGGGGTCATGGTCGACAAAATAACAGAGCATTTCGCCTGTGACGAAATTTTAGACGAGGAGGGATTCATGCAGTATTTGCAGGAATATTACATGAACCGCAATTTTATCCCGAAACAGATTCTGTCGAGCGTCGGCTTGAATGAGGAAAACACCAACTTACTGCAGGACTGGCTGGGCGAAAAGGCGAAAACCAAAGTGAAAGTCATATGCCCGAAAAAAGGCGAGCAGAAAAAAATGGCCGATTTGGCGGTCACGAACTCGAAGGAAAATCAAAGGCTGTATAAAGAAAAATATTCGAGGGAGACAAATAAGCTCGCTTCAATCGCCAAAATTCTGAGCCTTGAAGTTTTGCCGCAGAGGATAGAGGCATACGACATCTCCAATTCGGGCACGGAAAACACCACATGCGGAATGATAGTTTTGCAGGATGGGGCCTTTAAAAAAGGCGATTACAAAAGCTTCAACATAAAGACCACTTCTGCCGCCGACGATTACGCCTCGATGAGCGAAGCGGTGAGAAGAAGATTTGACCATTACGGCTCGGGAGAAAACAAGGAAAACGGATTTGAGAAACTTCCGGATTTGATTTTGCTCGACGGGGGCAAAGGCCATGTTTCGGTTATAAGAAAGGTTTTGGAAGAATTCAAAATAAGCCACGGCGAAATAGCGGAAATCCCGGTATTCGGAATGGTGAAGGACGAGTTTCACAAGACGCGGGTTTTGACCGACGGAGAAAAAGAAATAAACATAGCCAAGGACCAGACGGTCTTTGTCTTTTTCTATAAAATACAGGAGGAAGTCCACAGATATTCGTTAAAACGCATGGACGTCAAACGCAGAAAGAGTGTAAAGTCATCTGCTTTACACAATATAAAAGGGCTTGGCGACGCCAAAATAAAAAATCTTTTTGAGCGTTTCAAATCGATGGACGAAATAAAAAACGCCCCGGAAACAGAACTTGTCAAAGTAAAAGGGATATCGAAAACGGACGCGGGGAACATAATAAATTACTTTGGCTCCCCGTCTGAAGAGAAAGAAGAGGAGTAAATGCGGATCATAGCGGGGAAAGCGTGCGGGACGGTCCTTTTTTCGTTGGAAGGCGAAGAGACCCGTCCTACGCTCGACAGGGTGAAGGAAAATTTTTTCAATGCGATAAATTTCGAATTGGCGGGGGCGAGGGTTTTGGATCTGTTCGCGGGGGTCGGTCAATTCGGGCTGGAAGCGCTGAGCAGAGGGGCGAGAGAAGCGGTATTTGTGGATTCGAATCCGGAGTGCGCCGAAATCATAATCAAAAACGCGCAAAAAACGAAACTCTATGACAGATGTGCCGTGTTTAAATGCGATTACGCGGACTATCTGTCAAAGCTGAAAAAACAAAGTGATTTTGAAAAATTCGATATAATTTTCATAGACCCGCCGTATAAATCGGGCAAACGGCAAATCGGCCACTGCGTAAAAAAAATATTGAAAGACGAGCTCATATCAAACGGCGGGCTCATAGTCTGCGAAACGGCCGAAGGGCAGCAGCCCGATTTGAGTTCGGAAGGGGAAACGGCGGAAAAAATCAAAAAAAGCAGAGTATATAAGTACGGCAAAATTTATATAACGATACTGACAATTGAAACGGCCCCGAGAGGAGAGGGAGATGAATAAAAATATCTGCGTGATTCCCGGGACGTTCGACCCGGTCACAAACGGCCATATCGATATGATCTCCAGGGTAGTGAACTTGTTTGACAGAGTGTATGTGACCTCATTTGAAAATTCCGAAAAAAAAACGATGTTCGGTTTGGCGCAAAGGCAAAAAATGCTCGAGCTCGCCTGCGAAAAAATCGACGGGCACGATAAAATCACAGTCGAAGCAACAAGCGGGCTGCTGGCGGATTACGCCAAATCAAAAGGGGCGAATTTTATCGTAAAAGGCGCGCGCAATACTCACGATTACGAATACGAGCTCATGCTGTCGGTGATAAACAGAAAAATAGGGGAAAACATAGATACGCTCATCATTCCGGCAAAACCGGAATATTCATATATAAGCTCCAGCTTTGTCAGGGAAATGATCGCCTATGACAGGGATATATCCGGTTTCGTGCCCGAAGGGGCGCGTTTGTATATCTGCGGGATTTTGAGCCGTTTGCAAAATATATGATGTAAACCGATAAGCTTGACACAATATATTAAGAATATATTAATATTTTCCGTACATTTTAAAAATTTTAAAAATGTACGGAAAACTCTTGACATATGTTTCAATATAGTGTATAATGGAGAAAATCTTGTTCAAACGGAATATGGAAAATGTAAAGAAAAAGACTTTACACGGATGCAAGGAAATCATGAAATTTGCTCAGCTTGGCCACTGTCCGGTGATGAAAAGCGAATCTATCGACTATCTGCAAATAAAGCCCGAGGGAGTTTACTGCGATTTGACGCTTGGAGCAGGTTCGCATGCGATGGAGATAGCAAAAAGACTGCAAACGGGAAAACTGATAGCAATCGACCGGGATTCGGACGCAATCGAGTTATCGCGGGAAAAATTAAAAGATTATGAAGACAGGATATATTTTGTCAACGACAATTTTGTGAATATAAAAAGCATAGTAGCGGAATTGGGATATGAAAAGATAAACGGGGCGCTCATCGATTTGGGGATTTCTTCCATGCAAATCGATTCCGACCGGGGGTTTTCATACATCGGGGACTCGCCGCTGAAAATGACGATGGAGAAAGATCAGCAGTTGACCGCCGCGACCGTGGTCAACACATTTGAAAAAGACGAGTTGAAAAAGATACTTTCCGATAACGGCGATGAAAAATACGCGGGGCTCATCGCGGGGGAAATCATAAAAAAAAGGGCCGAAAAACCGATCGAAACCACTTTGGAACTGGCTGATATAATAAAAAACTCGCTCAAAAACGTAAAATACAGAAGCGGGCATCCCGCGAAAAAGTCGTTTGCCGCAATCAGGATTTTTGTCAACGACGAAATAAACATCATAAAGCCGACTTTGGATTCAATCGAGCAAATATTGGAAAAGGGCGGAAGACTGGCGGTACTGTCATATCACAGCGGGGAAGACGCAGTTGTAAAAAAATGCTTCGGATATTACGGAAAAAACTGTGTCTGCCCTCCGGATTTTCCGGTTTGCGTATGTAAAAAAAGGGCGACTTCAAAGGTGATAACCAAAAAACCGGTTTATCCGGGCGAAAAAGAAAGGAGGGAAAATCCGCGTTCCGAAAGCGCCAAATTGAGAGTATTGGAAAAATTGTAGCCAATTTTAATCAATGGGAAAAACGATGGGGGGAGATCGTGTGACGCAAAAAAATAACATCCGTAAGAAAACTGAAAGTCCGGGCGGACGATATACACTAAATAACCCGAATGTGAATATGGCAGGGGCCGGAGTTTTGCGCGTTCCGGGAAAAGTGAGGGACATAGGCCAATACGGCGACCGGCTGCGCGAAGGGCGGAAATATCCCAACAGGCGGCGTAGGATAATAAGGGGCAAAGATCTTACTACTCCGTTGGCGAGAAAAAAAGCGATTGAAAAAGCGCGCCAAAAGAAGGCGAAAGCGGCAGCAGCTACAGCTAAAGAAGATGTAAAAATAGAAATAAAGATCGCCAAGGCGGGAACCGGAAAGCTTCCCGTGAATATTCTGTTTTGCCTTTTGATTGTTTCGGTTTTTTTCTTCGGTTTGGTTGTGTCGCAAATCGTGCTCAACGAACAAAACTATGAAATAAACGACTGGAACGATAAAGTGGACAAAGAAACAAAAAAAGAAAAAAATTTAAAAAATGAATTCGAAAATAAAAACGATCTCGAATTCATCATAAATTATGCCGTAAACGAATTGGATATGGTGAAAGAAGAATCGACTTTGATTCAAAAAAAATACATATCCGGAAGATCGGGCGACAAGGCGGAAGTAGTCGAAAGCAGTGGAAACCCGTTTGTCGGTTTGCCGGATATAATGTCCGCCATATTCAAAAAATAGATCAAAACGGCGGATAGCTTGGGAGGGTGTAAAGTTTGAGCGGCGATAATTACAAATTCAAAACAGCTCGCATGGTCGTATTCGGGCTTTTGGCAGTCGTCTCAATCGCCGCTTTATTGGTCAAACTCTACGATATACAAGTGACAAACTATAAATTATATCAGGAAAGAGTTACGGCGCAGAGGACGGGCGATATCCCCATAAATCCGCGAAGGGGAAGCATTTACGACCGAAATATGACGGTTTTGGCGGAAAATACCCACGTGGAGCAGATTTTTATATCCCCCGCGGAAATAAAAGACGAAAAGGAAGCCGAGTTGATAGCCCGGGGACTTTCGGAGTTTCTCGGGGTCGACTATGACGAAATATACGCGAAAACCGCGAAAAAAGAGAGAAAAGACGAAAATATAAAACACGCAGTCGAAATGTCGGTGGCCCAAGAGGTTCGGCGTTTCAAAGAGGACAACGGCATAAAAGCCATATATTTCAGGGAGGAGACAAAACGGGTTTACCCTTACGCGAACCGGGCAGCTCAGCTTATAGGTTTCACCGGTTCGGAAAACAAAGGGATGTACGGGGTGGAAGCCCGGTACGACGAATATTTGAGCGGAATGCCGGGGAGGATTATAACGATAAAAAACGCGTTCGGCAAATCCGTGAGCACGGAATCGACTTATGTGGAAGTCCAGAACGGGAACAATATTATTTTGACAATCGACAAATCCGTACAGGAAATCCTCGAAAAAAATTTGGAAGCGGCGTTTGCCGAATCCAAACCGCGCGAAAGGGTGACGGGGATCGTCATGGATGTTAATAACGGCGAGATACTGGCGATGGCGACGAAACCCGATTTTGACTTGAACGACCCGTACAATCCGGACCCCGATGTCCTACGGTACATAAATTTGGACGAAACCGCCCTTTTGTACATACAAAACAAAGCATTCGAATCGGAAGAAGATGAAGCTGTCGAGGTCAATAAGCAGAAGCTGTATAAATTGTGGAACAATAAAGCGGTATCCGAGCCATACGAGCCGGGCTCGACTTTCAAGGTCATAACCTCGGCGATGGCGCTCGAGGAAAAGACGGTAAAACCCACGGACGGCTTCTATTGCTCGGGGGAGCACATCGTCGGGGGAATTCCGATACCGTGCCACTTGGCCGGCGGACACGGCCGCGAATCTTTTGCCGGCGGGCTCCAGCAGTCCTGCAACCCCGTTTTGATGCAGACCGCGGAAAAACTCGGGGGCGCCGCTTTCTTAAAATATTTCGATGCCTTCGGGTATAACAGAAGAACCGGTATAGACCTGCCCTCCGAAGCCGCCCCCATAATGCACGCGCCCGGGGATTTCAGAAGCGTCGAGCTCGCGACGGCGTCGTTCGGGCAGCGCTTTAAGATAACCCCGATCCAGCAGCTCGCGGGGATCGCGGCGGTGGCAAACGGGGGGAAGTTGGTGACCCCGCATGTGGTAAAATCGATAATAGACGACAACGGAAACGTCGTGAAAAATTTCGAAACCGAGATAAAACGCATGGTGATCTCCCGGGAAACTTCGAAAACGCTCACTTGGATACTGGCCGAAGGGGTGGCAAACAACGGAGCGGCGAGAAACGCGTATGTAAAAGGGTATGATGTGGCGGCAAAGACCGGCACCTCCCAGAAAGAAGTGAATACGGAAGGCAGGATCGGTTCCTGCGTGGCGTATGCCCCGGCGGACAACCCTTCCATAGCAGTGCTGATAATCGTCGACGAGCCCACTGTGGGCAGCGTGTACGGCGGGGTTATAGCCGCTCCGTACATATCGAAAACCTTGGCGGAAGTCCTGCCTTATCTCGGAATCGAGCCCGCGTATGCGGATATAATCGAAAGTTATATAAATGTGGATAATTACGAGCGGCAGCCCGCAGCCGAAGCGACAGAGAAAATAGCGTCAAAAGGCCTTAAGTTCAAAATTGTGGGGGAAGGGGACGCCGTAAGGGAACAGATGCCGAAAAAGGGAAATAACCTGCCCAAAGGCGGAACCGTAGTGCTGTATACGGAAGCCGTCCAAGACAAAGAGACGGCCGCGGTTCCCGACGTCACCGGACTGACCGCCCGGCAGGCAAACGACCGGATAACCGCCGCCGGTTTAAATATAAATATAGCGGGAGCCGAAGATATGAATTCGAGCGCGAGCGCGCGGAGTCAGAAACCCGCTGCCGGGGAAGTGGTTGTTATAGGGACGATTGTCGAAGTGGAATTCCGGCACAACGCGCTGACGGATTAAGGCCCGCGGTATATATGAGGTAAAATTTATGGATTTGAGCATAGAGGAAATCGCCAAAGCGGTAAAAGGGGAAATTTCAGGTGACTTCGGCGCGCCCCGCATAAAAAACATCGTCACGGATTCCCGGAAAGTTTTGCCGGACAGTTTGTTTTTCGCGCTGAAAGGCGAAAATGCCGACGGCCACGATTTTGTGGCCAAAGCCGTAGAAAACGGGGCCCTGGGGGCCGTCGTGCAAAAAGACAAAATGAAAGGATACGGTTTGCTTGACAAAAGGGCGGCGATAATCGAAGTCCGGGATACAGGCGACGCGCTTTTGGACGCTGCGAAATACTACAAGAGCTTATTTAAAAATATTGATGTGACCGTAGCGGTCACGGGGAGTGTGGGGAAAACCACTGCGAAAGAATTCGCATATTCGGTTCTCGGGACAAAATTCAAAACCCAAAAAAGCGAAGGGAATTTTAACACCGGGACAGGGCTGCCGTTCACTTTGTTTTCGCTGGACGAAGATACGAAAGCGTTGGTTCTCGAGATGGGGATGGACAAACCCGGCGAAATAAAAAGGCTTTCCGAGACGGCAAAACCGGAAACGGCAGTCATAACGAATATAGGCACCGCCCATATCGAAAAATTGGGGTCGAAAAAAAAGATAAAAGAGGCGAAATTCGAAATTCTGGAAGGCATGGAGCCGGGGGCGAATATTGTCTTAAACGCCGATGACCCGCTGCTGTATTCCGAAAAAAACAAAACCGGCAAAAAGGAGCATTTTTTCGGAATAAACAACAGGGAAGCGGATTTTACCGCCGAAAATATAGAATGCGATTATAAAAAAAGCACCTCGGCGTTCAGCGCGGATAATTTTAGGTTTACAATTCCCGCAGTCGGGTTCCACAATATTTACGACGCATTGCCCGCGCTCGCAGCCGGAAAAATTTACGGGCTCACAGACAAGCAGATACAACAGGGTTTCGACAATTTTAAAAACGCCGGGATGCGGCAGAATATGTATGATTATAACGGTATTACAATAATCGACGATTGCTATAATGCGAGTCTGGAATCGGTGCTGGCGGCTTTTGAAGTGCTTTCGAAAACAGCGCTCGAGACAAAAGGGCGCGGGATAGCCGTTTTGGCGGATATCCTCGAAGCGGGGGAGCATTCCAATCAGATACACGCCGATATCGGTATGGCGGCGGTAAAAAAAGATATCAGCCTGTATCTGTTCGGCGAAAAATCAAAAGCGGCCTTTGAAGCCGCTTTCGGCGGCGGCAGTTGCGACTGCTTTTACTTCGGCGGCGACAAGGCGGCGCTCGCGCGAACGCTTTTTGGCAAGGCGCGAAAAGGCGACGTCATACTGTTCAAGGCAAGCCGCCAAATGGCGGCGGAAACGGTTTTGGAAGATTTCAAAAACTTATTTTGATTCGAGGTATAAAAATGCTGTATATTTTCGCCGCGCCCGCGCTGTCCTTTGTCGTCGCGCTGGTTTTCGGAAGATGGCTCATACCGTTTTTGAAGTCCGTAAAAATGGGGCAAAAAATATTGGATATAGGACCGCGGTGGCACAAATCGAAAGAGGGGACGCCGTATATGGGAGGGCTTTTGTTCATAGCCGGCACGCTCGCGGCGGTTTTGGTTTTCGGGGGGTTCGCAAAGAGAGAACAAAGCGGCCCGGCGGATTTTGCGGATATGTACACGCTGGGTATGGCGCTCTGCTATGCCGCCATAGGGTTTGCCGACGATTACGCCAAAAGGCTGAAAAAACGAAACGAGGGCCTGAGCGCGGTGGGGAAGCTGGCTTTGCAATTTCCCGTCGCGATCGCTTATACCGCCGTCATGCATTTCACGGGAACCATAACGACGAAACTTTGGATACCCTTCGCCAATATAAACGCGGACCTCGGGATTTTTTATTATATCTGCGTGGTTTTGGGCATTGTTTTTATTGTGAACAGCGTGAATCTTCACGACGGCATAGACGGGATGTGCGGGAGCGTCAGCTCGGTTGTGATGGTTATGTACATGGTGCTGTTCCGTATTGCGAAAAACGACGCTGGCCTGATACTTTCGGGAGGGTGCCTCGGCGGGATTATCGGATATCTGTGGTACAACTGGCATCCCGCGAAAATTTTCATGGGAGACACGGGTTCCCTGTTTTTGGGGGCGATGGTCGTGGGGCTTGCCGTCTGGCTGAATGTGCCGGTGCTGCTCACCCTGTTCGGAATAGTATATATCATCGAGATTTTTTCGGTTATCATACAGGTGAGCTATTTCAAACTCACCAAAGGAAAGAGATTTTTTAAAATGGCGCCGATACACCACCATTTTGAGCTTTGCGGCTGGAGCGAGCATAAACTCGTGGCAGTCACGGCTTCGATAACCGCCGTCATGGCGGGTGTGTCCGTGCTCTGTGCCGTATCGCGGTGAGGAAAATGAGGAAATGGTAGAGAAATCCCGAAAACAAACAAACAAAAATCATAAATCGTTTTGGCAATCGGTTTGGCCTTTCAAAAAAAAGAAAACCGCGGGAATGGTGATAGTATACCGCGAAGGGGTTGACCGCATATTTTTGGCGCTCGTCGTCATGATGGTATTGTTGGGAACGATTATGATAGCCAATGCGAGTTATGCGAACTCCCTGGAATACAAAGAAGACAGCTATTTTTTTATCAAAAAGCAGTTCCTCATGGCGGCGCTCGGGGTCGCGGCGATGATCGGAATGATAAACTTCAATTATATACGCTTAGAAAAGCTCACGGTATGTTTTTTTGTGGTGACAGTTGCGGTAAATTACCTCACGGCTTTTTTCGGCACGCTCAAAAACGGCGCGCGCCGCTGGTTTGATATTCCGGTAGTCAATGTGTCGGTTCAGCCCTCCGAATTTTTAAAGCTCGCGGTAATCATGATATTCGCGTATTTTGTATCACAAAAGGCGGATAAAATGAAAAAGGCAAAATGGGGAATCGGAGTTTCGCTTTTGATCACGGCTTTTGCCGCGGCGTCGATGCTCCTTCAAAAGCACGTTTCGGGGTTTATCATCGTGGGCGTTTTGTGCGTTGCAATGATGACCATCGCCGAAACGCCGGCCTGGTTTCTGTGGCTGGTGGGAGCCGGCGCGGCAGCCGCGGTGGGCGCCTTGATCAAATTTACCGGGGAAATCGTCGAATTTTTGAGTAAAACTCCGTTTTTGCACGTGGGCAAAAGGCTCGCGGTTTGGAAAGACCCGTATATAGACCAGCTGGGCGACGGTCATCAGATAATACAATCCCTGTACGCCATAGGTTCGGGAGGCTGGACGGGACTTGGCTTGGGGCAGAGCAAACAGAAGTTTCTGTACCTGCCGGAACCCCAAAACGACTATATTTTCGCCATAATATGCGAAGAGCTCGGATATATAGGGGCGGTTTTGATCATCGCCGCGTTTGTCCTTTTGATATGGCGCGGAATTTGGATAGCGTATAAAGCGCCCAACAGATTCTCGGCTTGCTTGGTTTTTGGGATAACGATAAAAATAGCGCTGCAGGTGATATTCAATATAGCAGTGGTTACAAATATCCTTCCCGCCACGGGGATAACGATGCCTTTTTTCAGTTACGGAGGAACTGCCCTCATTTTGTTGATGGCGGAAATGGGGATAATTTTGTCCGTGTCGAGATATTCCCACAATAAACCCCAAAAGGAGCGGTGAACTGTATGCGTGTTTTGATAAGCGGGGGAGGGTCGGGAGGCCACGTCAGCCCGGCGGTCGCGATTGCCAACCATTTGCGCGCCAAAAACCAGGATATACAAATCGCCTTCGCGGGCACCAAAAGAGGATTGGAAAACGAAGTGATACCCCGGGAAGGCTATAAGCTGTATCATTTGAAAGTTCGCCCCTTCAACAGAAGAAAAAAAATATCGGCCGCCAATTTTAACGCGGCGGTAAAAGCGTTTACCTCGCAGCTCGCCGCGAAAAAAATAATCAAGGATTTTAAACCCGACGTTGTGGTGGGGACCGGGGGATATGTGAGCTGGCCCGTTTTATCCGCCGCCGCGAAGCAAAAAATCCCGACAGTCATACACGAGCAAAACGCCCTTCCGGGCCTTACTACCAAAATGCTCGCGAAAACCGCGGACAGGGTGATGATAAGTTTCGATGAAAGCCGCAAATATTTTAAAAACGGCGCGGACGAAAAATTTGTATACACCGGAAATCCCGTAAAACATGAATTTTTCAGTATAGACCAAAAGGAAGCCAAAGAAGAGCTGGCATCCGGCAAATTCATGATTTTATCGGTGGGCGGAAGCATGGGGGCGGAAAAAATAAATGAAGTCATAATAGATTTCATGGACAAATACTCAAAAAACAAAGACATAACGCATCATCATGTGACGGGGGCGCGCGGATACGGGGAATACAGCCGGCTTTTTGAAAATAAAAGCTTGAATTCCTGCCGCAATCTGTTTTTGCATGAATACATATATGACATATGCAAGTATTACGCCGCTGCGGATATCGTGATATGCCGGGCGGGGGCCCTGACCCTGACGGAACTCGCCGTTTTAAAAAAAGCGGCGATATTGATACCATCGCCGTATGTCGCCGAAAACCATCAGTATGAGAATGCAAAGGCGCTCGAAAAACAAAAGGCGGCCATGATAATCGAAGAAAAAAACCTCACGGCGGAGGCGCTGATCGAAAGAACGGAGGAGCTCGCAAGAGACGGGGCCAAATTGTCGGATATGGCCGAAAATATCGGAAAATTTGCCTTTGAGGGCACTCTGGGCAAAATATATGATATAATAATGGAAACAAAAGAAAAAAATGGGAAAAAATGAAAATCAATAATTTTTTTTCGAAAATCAAAAAGTTTTTTTTGGCGGCGTTTGTGCTCACTTTTGCGGCGGCTGTGTTTTTGTTTTTGACCAACAGCTACTTTTTCAAGATCAAAAACATACGCATAAGCTCCAACGACAAATATTCATACGACGATATTTTAAAGGCGAGCGGAATTTCCGAAGGGGAAGAATTGTACGGCGTGAATATAAAAGAGGCGGAAAACAAAATAAAACAAACGCTCGCTTATACGAATAACGTGAATATAACGCGGATCCCCCCCTCGACTTTGAGCATAGAAATAAATACCGAAAAAGGTTTTTTCGGGCTGATGATCAAAGGGGATTATTATATCATATCGAAAAATTTTAAAGTAATGGATAAAATAAAAGCCGCAGACGAAACGCCCCTGTCCGTACCGCGGCCCGAAGGGATAATAACAATTGAAACCGATGAAATAAAAAAATGCTATATCGGCGAAAAAATAGAATTTTCGGATGAAGACATATATAATTTTTTGAAGGACATAATAAAGCTTTTCGGCGAAAAGGAGGATGGCGGGCTTTCGATTATAAAAAATATAGATATAACCGATAAATACAAAATCACAATGAATTACGGGGACAGGTTTCTGGTTAAATTCGGCATATTTGAAAATATAACCCCGAAAATATTGAATGTTTTCAAGGTAATAGACGAGCTTCGCGACGACGACGAAGGCATAATCGATATGACCGGCGGCAAAACGGTTTCTTTCAAATACGTTGAAAACATATTTGCCTGAACGAAAATAAAAAAAAATATAAAAAATTTGATAAAAACTGTTGAAATATTTGCAAAAAGGTATTATTATATATATGAGTGTTATTTTAACTTGTATAATTTAATATAATATCATA
>WQXD01000075.1 GCA_009785015.1 Oscillospiraceae bacterium
CAATTCTGCTTTTCTGTCGACTATGGTGACTTTGTTCATGCTTTTGCCTTCTTCCCCCATTAGATTTCCTTGCATTCGCTGCTTTCTCTGCTAGCAGCGATACGGCGAACGACAATAGATGTCCTATGATCCCAGCTTCATTTCGGTGCCACATCGCGGCACCCGTTTTCGTCAAGTGTTTTTTGAGTTAAGCCGCCTTTGTTTTTATCCGCCGTTTTTTGGAACCAAGCTCTCCGGCATTTCCGGTTCGTATGGTCCCCACAGGCTTATAGTTCCCACAGACATGCTGACCGCAAACAAACAAACGGAGGAAATTATTTTTCCGAATAAACCCAAAACCGCGTTTTTTATTTTTTTCATAATCCTGATTACCTCCCTTCCAAATTTTTCGACTTTTTAGTTTACGGTTAATAGTATATCATAAAAAAATGCCCTGTGCGGGCTTTGGCACACAATGCATAAAAATAGTCACGAACGGCAAAAAAATTCCGTTCGTGACAAAAAAAGGTACTTTCGTGACAAAAATCAAGGTTATTTTGAAAAATCTTGGGACAATGGTATGCTTATATTCGCGGTGAAGCATTCCGCTTTTGGTTCAACTTCAAAAATTCCGCCGTAATTTTCGACTATCGATTTTACATGCCCCATCCCTATCCCATGCAGGTACCCGCTCTTGGTCGTTTTCATTTTTCCGTTTTCCATCTTGTAGTCGCCGCCCGACGCGTTGGTTATTTTTATGCTGAGCTGGTTTTTTATTATAATCATTTCAAAATCGATATATTTGTTTTCGCTCAGCTTGCGGCAAGCTTCTATCGCGTTGTCCAAAAGATTTGACAAGATAGAACATAAATCCGTGCTATCTATGGAAAGATCTTCTTTCAGTAAAATGTTGTGCTCAAACCTTATATCATTTGCCGACGCCACTGTCGCTTTGGCCGAAACTATCGCGTCGACGACCAAATTTCCGGTGACAATATCCAAATACGAACTTTCAATTTTATGATTCAAATTTTTAATATAACTTATCGCTTCATTGTTACCGCTTGAATCCGTTTTTTCAAGCATTCCCGATACCAATTGCATGTGGTTCATAAAATCGTGCTTCCACTCGCGCATTTTTTCGTATATTTCTATCACTTGATTGTTATGCTGTTGGGTAAGCTCATATTGTTTTTGTTTTGCCACCAATAAATAATTTTTTTCCGCTTCTTTGCTTAGGAACTCATACAATACATACACTATCACATTCATCGCCAGATAGCCGATCGAAACGACAAATATCAATTCACCGGGTATCTCGAAGTAATTATGTATCATATCATTGACAAAAAATATAGATAAAATGCTCAACAAGGGAACTATCAGGCAAACCAGCATCGGCACAAAAGATAAAAAGCTGTTGGATTCGACGCTTTTTTTGCGCTTGGCTAAAACATAAAATATGGCCACTTGAACAGTTTTCGCCAATATCATCGTCAGCAGTAATTCGTTTGAATTCGGCATGATTGCTTCAGCGCTGGCGACCCCGGTGTTGATCGCGATAATTGTTATGGCAAAATAGGCAATCGAAGACAAAATCGCAAACGATATCAAAGTCCAAAAAAATTTTTTTAACAATTTCCCCTCTCTGAAAAACACCAGGTATATTAAAGGAAATAACGGAGCTAAAATTTCCGCTAAGGGCAAACTGCCGAAAAGGCCGAATTCACGCACCATGATCAAAGAGATATTTGCTCCGGCAAAACATAGAGTGGGAATAATTGCCCTGCCTTTGCCTTTGGCCGGGAATTTGCTGCACAGCAAGTAAAAAAGCACGCCAATTTCTACAGTATTTACGAATATATGTATAAAAATCCATCGTATCGGCATTTGGTCTCACCTCACTCTGTCTACGTTGTGGTTATAAAATCTCGCGTTTATTTCCTTTGCCATATTTTTGGCTATTGGGATTTCGGCGCCATTTGTCATAAAGGCAAAAGTTGTTGAAATGGAACTCATGTGGCGTATATTTATGATATACGATTTGTGGCACTGCGCAAACAAATCGTCATTTAGTTCCTCCAGCAATTGCGCCGTCGTTTTCCGGATTTCGTATTTGCCTTTGCCAGTTACGATGTTGGCGTTGTGCGCGGACTTTTCGATGTAGATAATATCCCCATGGGGAATTCTGAAAGTTTTTTCCGGATCTTTAAACAAAAAATATTTTTTTATCCTGTCAGTTTGATTGACCTTATCAAGACAGGCAAAACAATCTTCTCTTTTTATCGGCTTCATCAAATAACGCGTCGCCGATACGGTATATCCTTCAACTGCATATTCTCTTATATTAGTCACAAAGACAATGGGTATATCCGTATTTGTCTCACGGATTTTTTTCGCCAGCTCCATACCGTCTATATACCCCATTATGATGTCCAAAAATATGATGTCGTAGTCTTCCCCGTCCTGCCACTCATACAAAAATTTTTCGGCGGTTGTGTACTTGAATATATCGACCAAAACGCCTTTTTTGGCTGCCCATTCGTTTACATACCCCGCAAGCTGTTTCGAAAAAATTTTTTCGTCTTCGCATATAACGACTTTCATATGTTTTAAACCTCCCTTTGAAAATCCGCTACACTTTGACTCTTTCATTCTTTCATTATATCATCCTTTTTGCATTATTGCAACAAATTTCGGGATTTTCTGAAAAATCCGACACAAAAATTTACAATTTTTCAATATTTATTCAAAAACCCCAAAAAGCGCCCTCATAAATCGGCCACTTCAACGTCAAGGCGTATCTTAGCGACGTCGTCGATGTTTTTATCCCAGTCGACCACATAGACGATACTGCGGTACTTGATCGAGCGCACGGGGCAGTCCGCGCCGCCGTAAACAAAGAAATTCCCTTGTAATGCAATATGCGAAACATGGCGCAGAAAGCTCTCCAGAGCGGCGCTGTTGTTCGCCGCGACTTCGCGCAGGGTAAAGAACTTCAGCGCTTCATTTTCATTTGGCAGCCATTTGATGAAGAATTTGAGGAATTTTAGCTGCCGGCCGTATTTCTTGACCACATACTGTTTATAATCCCACTGCTCGACGGCTCTCCCGCGCGCAAGCTCTTCTCCAAAAGTATCGTGCAGCACATAAAACCCGTCGTCTTCGAGCGTAAGGGCGTTCTTGTCCCTGACGCGCAGCCTCTTTCTTATGATATTGGTGACAAGCTCCGAGTGCCGCAGGTAATACGGCATACTGCCGCGTTTCTTTTCGAGCATTTTCTGCGCGGCGAGGTTGTCCTGCAATATGGTCGTATAGGTCAGTTTGGCGCCGTTTTCGGCGCAAAACTCTTTTATCATTTGGTACGCCTTCGGAATATTGGTCGGCGAAACCGCGCGCAGCCCGGTCAGGTAGGCGACGCCGCCTTTTATAACGCAGCCGCCGACGCCGACGATCTTCCCCTCGGCATTTTTGGCGATTACAAACGTCGATTTATCGCCGTCTTTGGCGAGCGAGGCCACCGCGTTCGGCCTGCGGCAATAGGCTATTGAGATACCGCCCTTAAACTCCGTATCTTCGAGCAGCGCGGCAATTTCCTCTCCGTCCTTCTCCGCCGCGTATTCGTAACTGAAATCCTTCATTTTCTTTATTTCGCGCCTCCTTCGTCAAGCCCCGCGCCTACGGGGAGATCGAGTTTTTTGTCGACTTCTTTGCCGAGCGCCTTGTTTTGTGAAAAAAATATCGCCGTGATCATCGGATTCGGGTTCCGCCCAATCGAAGCCAGCCCGCGCTTGAATATGTTAAACGGGCTAAAAAACCGCCTCCGGGCAGCGGCGCACTTCTCTTTCAGCTCTTCGTGGGACATCTGCATGGGGCGGTAAGGTATATCCCCGTATCTGTACCCCTCTTTGAGCCACCACTTATCATACAAGAGCCTGCCCGACTGCTGCAGGCGCTCATAGAGCGGCGTACCCGGGAAGGGCAGCAGGTGATTGAACGCGGCAAAGAAAAACTTGTGCTTCATGGCAAATCTGAGCGTGTCCTCAAAAGTTTCCTCGGCGTCCGCGTCAAACCCGAAAACAAATGTCGCATAGATTCCGATGCCCGCCTTGTGCATTTTGCGGACGAGCTCGTCGCGCTCGCCCAGCTTGTAGTTCCAGCTTTTATTCATCTGGTCGAGGTTCTTTTTGTCAAGGCTTTCAAACCCGATCAAAAGCACCTGACAGCCGCTCTTTTTCATCGCGCGAAGAAGCTCGCCGTCTTTTGCCACGGCCAGTGACGCCTGGCTCGTCCACTTGATTTTGAGCGGCGCGACCGCTTCGCACAGGGCCATGAGGTGGCCGCGGTTTGCGGACAGGTTGTCATCGACGAAAAACACAAACTTGTTTTTCGCCTGTTTGATCTCGGCGACTATATCCCCTATGGGACGCGGCGTGTAATTGGCGCGGTAAAAGCAGGTGACCGCGCAGAACTCGCAGTGGTTGGGGCAGCCGCGCCCCGTTTCGATCAGGGAGAGGGGAAGATATTTTTTTGTTTTGTAGACGCTCCTGTCGGGCATTGGCGGTATGCCGCCGCGCCCGCCGTCGTAGCGGGCTTGCAGCCTGTTGTTTTTAAAATCGTCGAGCATGGCCGCCCAAACCGGCTCCGCGTTGCCGACGACGATGCAGTCGGCGTGCCGCGCGGCTTCGTCGGGCACGGCGGTGACGTGATACCCGCCCATGACGACGGGTATGCCCCTTTTTTTGAATTTCGCCGCTATATGATAGGCGCGGGCGGCGGTGTATGTTTCAACCGATATGGCGGCTATGTCGGCCTCGACGGAATAATCTATGCTCTCAATTCGGTCGTCAAACAAATGCGTTTCGATATCGGGGGGCGTAAGGGCCTTGAGCGCGGCGATCATGAGCGGTTCCATCTTCCAGGTCCCGATATACTGCTCGCCGTCCTTTTTCCCGATTGCGGGAAGGATAAATAACAGTTTCATATGTTCACCTCCGGTATGTCGCTGTTGTCGCACATGACCTCTTTTGTAAAGCGGATAAACTTATCCGCGTATGTCCGGTATGCGAAGTTTGTCATATAGCTGATCGGGCTCAGCTTATTTATGCGCTTTAGAATACTTCCGGTTTTGTATGTTTCGCGCCACGCCCATTCGGTGCCCTCATACAGCTCGTCGGCGGTCATATTCTTTGGATGGAACACTACGTGTTCCACATCATACATGGCGGGTTCATATTCGAAAATACGCCCCTGCTCATCTAAGCTGCGGTAGAGCTCCGTATTTGGAAACGGGGTCAGTATGGAGTATCTGGGCAAGTCTATGCGCAGACGCCCGACTTCCTCGACTGTGCGCTTGAAGACGTCCTTATCGTCGTCGTCGCCGCCGAAAGCAAAACAGCCGTTGATCAGAATACCACTGCCGTGCAGCCGTTTGACCAATGATTCGTAGCTATGGATCTTGTTCACGCCTTTTCGTATATATCCCTGCGCCGCCTGGTCGACGCTCTCAAAACCGATAAGCAGGCCCTTGCAGCCGCTCTTTTCGAGTATCGCGTAGAACTCATTGTCGAGGGCGACGCCGGAAGTGGTCAGCCCGAACCACCGCTTTTTGAGCGGTATCATGGCGCTGAAGAGCCGTTTCGCGTAGTCCATGTCGGCCAGCAGGTTCACATCGGGGAACAGCACATATCTGCCCCCGAGCTGCTCGATTTCGGCGATCACATCGTTTACGGGCCTGCAAACCGGCGTTTTGCCGAATGCCGCCGGGTACGCGCAGAAAGTGCAGGGCAGAGGGCATCCTCTCACCGCCTCCACGGAATTGACGGTTATATACGCGCGCGGCTTTAAAAGATCGCGCCGCGGTATCGGCCGCTTTTCGAGGGTAAGGGGTTCGCACTGCCTGTAAACGGACTGCAGCCTGTTTGCCCTGTAATCGCGAAGCGCCTGCGGGAATGTGCGATCTGCGACGCCTGTAAATACGGCGTCGCAATGCTTACCCGCTTCCGCGGGGTCAAGGGTGGGCTGCACCCCGCCCAAAAACACGGTGATTCCCCGAAAGCGGAAGTAATCCGCATACCGGTACGCCCTGGAGCTCGTGCCGGTTATCGCCGTTATCACGGCGATATCGGCGTCGAGGGAGAGCGGTATCGCCTCGACTGTTTCGTCGTAAATTTTCATATCCGCTTCCATTTCCCCCGGGACAAGGGCGGCGAGCGTCGTCATGGTGAGCGGCGCGTAGTGCAGCCCTTTGCCGAAGCTCCCGTTATACCTGTGCATTGCCCCCGCCGGGGACAAAAACGCTATCTTCATAAAAACCCCTTTCCTTTAAACGGCTAAACGGCCAGCATTGACCCGGCCGCCATCAAGATATAGCAAACCCCGACAAACAAAATAAGCCAAAGGGCGCCCCCAAGCGGACGCGCCATCACCCGCTCGTCCCCGTTACCCGACAGCTTATGCGCGTTTTTATACGCGGGCAGCAGTAAAAGCGCTATTATGACCGCCACCGCGCCGCCCGCGACGCCTATAAACGACGTAAACGAAGCGCCGCTGAACAGCGCCAGCAAAAGGCAGGGGAGCGTAGATATCATATAGACCGGCCATTTTTGCCTGTTTGCGCCCAGCTGCTCGCATACCATATCGGACAGCGCGAGCGAAATCGCCCAGTAGGAGGTTATCATGGCTCCGAGCACAAGCAGAGAGCCGACGAGCCCGACCGGCGCGCCGAGCGCCGCGCTCCAGCCGACTATCGCCACTTTGGTCACCGTGTGTGAAGCGCGCAGGGCCGAAAAACATATTGCCAGACTCATACCGAGGTTGATACCGACGCCGGCGGCAATGGCGGCCTTGATCGCCTGCGGCCTCCGCTCCAAGCCCTCGACGGCCTGCGGTACGGAAAAAAGCGCGGAAAACGAAAACATCGCCAGCCCGTAAAGGGCGAAAACCGCTTTGGCGCCCGCCGGGAAAGCGGGGAGCGCGTTGCTGCCTTTGGCGAAAGAAACCGCAAAAAGCGCGCCCGCTGCCGCAATCATCACGAGAACCGTCGCCTTTTCGGACACTCCGAGCGCCTTCAGGCCAAGTATCGGGACTATCGCGGCGGCCAGATACAACGCGATCATAGACGCCGCCGGCGGCGCGCCTGTCAGCTCTGAGATTATATCCGCGCCTCCGGCTATGTAGGCGCTTAAATTGAACAGCAGCGTGATAAGAAGCAAAACGAAAAACCCGGCCGTAAGCGGCGTTTTCAGTTTGCCTCTGAACAGAAATTCCCGGAATACGGACAATATACCGCTGCCGTTTTTCGCAGTCAGCAGCATATCGGCGATCATAAAATGCAGCGCGACCGTCACGAGATACGCAAAGCACAAAACAAGAATCGTGCCCAGCCATCCCGCATGCTGCGCCAGAAACGGCAGCGCCATGAGCCCGCCGCCTATTCCGTTGCCGGCGACGGTGCACGCCGCCTCAAATGTCGTGAGTTTCTTTGGCTTCAAATAAAAAACCTACTTTCTTTTATAGGCGCGGACGGCGCCGGAAGTTCGGTTTCCCACGGCAAAAGCAGCAATATTTTCATCATTCGCCTTCCCCCTTTTCGAAATGTTTCAGCCCGAACTTCAGGCCTTGTTTTTTGTGGACTTCTTTGCGGAAAAGCGGATTGTACAGCCAGTATGTGAGAAATTTTTTCAGCGTCCGCATATTGGTCTTCGGCTCAAATGACCTGTACAAGACGGAAAGCGGACTGTTGAAACGCTTGCGGCAGTAAAAGGACAGGGCCGTCAATTCTTCGGCTGTCATGTTCTTTGGTACGAATGCGGCGTGGTTGAACCTGTAATCATCGTGCAGCCACCACTTGCCCCCATACAAAAGCCTGCCCTCTGCTTCGAGCTGCCTGTATAAGGCGGTCTGCGGGTAGGGCATGAGTATATTGAACGCGGCAAATGTGAATTTGTTTTTGAGCGCCCACTCGAGGGTCCGCTCTATATTTTCTATCGTGTCGGTATCGTGCCCGAGTGTGAACGCCGCCCAGGTCTGGAGCCCGTATTTGCGGAGTATCCCGACTTCGCGCGCGTATTCATTGAAGACGCCCTGCGGCTTGTTTATGTCTTTGTTCATCAGGGAAAGGCTGCCGGGATTCAGGGACTCAAATCCTATCACAAAACCCATGCCGCCGCTTTCCACGATGAGGCGCATGAGCTCGTCGTCGTAGACCATGCCGACGGTACCCTGGCTCACCCAGTTGATTTTGAGGGGGATGAGCGCGCGGCACAGCTCCTTTGCGCGCTCGACGTCGGCCACGAGGTTGTCGTCGACGAAAAATATGAGCTTGCGCTTCTGGGCTTTTATTTCGGCGACGACCTCATCGACGGCGCGGCAGTAATGCTTCTTCTCAAAGTAGACGCTGCCCGCGCAGTAGCTGCAACCGTGTATACACCCGCGGCTGAACTGCATCAGCGAGACGGGGAGGTAACCCTTGCCCGTAAACAGATCCCGCCGTGCCGGCAGCCTGTGCTGCGGCGGGTCGGCCACGCCGCATTGATATAGCGGTTTTAGCGCGTTTGCCTTCAAGTCCCCGATTATCGCCGGTATGATGTTTTCCGCGTCGCCCGAAACAGCGGAGGTGCAATGTTCCATGACTTCTTCGGGCGCGAGCCTGACGTGCATGCCGCCCATGATGACGGGGACGTTCCGGCGGCGGTATTCGGCGGAAATCTCATAGGCGCGCTTGGCGGTAAAGGTTTCCACGGTGATCATGACCGCATCGGTGGGGTCGTCGAACGGTATTTCTTCCATGCGGTCGTCGATGAGGGCGACCTCTGTATCGGAGGGAATAAGCGCCGCGATGACGCCGAGCTGCAGGGGCTCCATACGCCCCTCGTCGACATAAAGCTCGCGGCTCTTTGTCCCGATTGTCGGCTTGATCAGGGTGATTTTCATATTTATCCGTTTCCTCCGTGCTTCAATTTCTGCTTGCGCCGTATCTCAATGAAAGAGACCAAATTGATCAGCGCGAACACAAAAAAATGCCTGATATTGACAGGCTTCAGCGCCCGCCAAAATATGCTTCGCAGCGAATAAAACCTGTAGCGCAGTTTTTTGCAGCCCTCGGCAAGCTGTTCGGGCGTCATATTGTCGGGATAGTGCGTGGCGTCGCCGTATTTGTATGTATCGGCCAGCCACCACCGGGAATCTATGAGCTTGCCCTGCCTGAGAAGGTCGTCGTATAGAGCCGTCCCCGGCATGACTAAAAGCGGATTGAAATTCACTATTGCCGGCTTGTGCTTCATCACAAATTTGTACACGCACTCAAAACTTTCAACGGTATCGCCGGGGTAGCCGAAAATGAAGGCGGCGTAGAGCATTATGCCGTATGAGTGGATTACGCGCACGGCGTCGTCATATTCCGCGGCGCGCTGCCGTTTTCCCATTTCCGTAAGCGCGGCCTCGCTCATGCTCTCAAAACCGACTATGGCCATAATACAGCCGCTCTTTTTCATAAGGCCCAGTATTTCAGGGTCTTTGGCCACGTTGACGCTTATCTGACAAGCCCATTTTTTCTTCAGCAAAGCGAGCTCCGTCAAAAATATTTTCAATTTGGCTCTGTCGTGCAGTAAATTGTCGTCGGCTATGAAGAAGATTTTCTCTTTGGCGGCGGAAATTTCCCGGATGACGTCGCTTATTTCGCGCTCGGCCACGCAGGAACTATAAAAAGCGTTTATGGAGCAGAAATTGCAATTGTATATACACCCGCGCTTCCATTGCGCAACGCCTATTTTCGCGTATTTCTTGCCGTTGAAAACGGAATGGTCAGTACTGCGAAATGGCAGCATGATGCCGTTTGCGGAGGCGTAGAGAGGTTTCAGGGAGCCCCTTTGGAGATCGGCAATCAGAGCGCCCCAGACGGGTTCCGCATCGCCCGTGACAACGCAGTCGGCGTGCCGGAGCGCTTCATCCGGAACGGCCGTGGCATGGAAGCCGCCCATTATGATTTTCAAATGCGGGTTTTTTTGCCTGTACTTTGCCGCGAGAGCATAAGCGCGTTTGGCCGCAAGAGTTTCGACGCTGAACACAGCCGCTTCGCCGTCAACGGCGTCGGGCAGTTTCTCCACGCACTCGTCGTAGAATACCGCGGTCACGTCTTTGGGCGTAAGGCCGCGTAAAATTGCGAACACCAACGGCTTCAGGGCGTCGCTCGATTGTTTTCCCGTCATACTGGGACGGATAAAAGTTATCTTCAATTGCAACAGCCCCCATATCACATCGTTATTATTTCTTACCGGCTCTATGACGCCCTACAAGCACTAAGCGTTCGCCTTTTGTTATATCCGCGGCTTTTTCGGCGGGCATGCCCTCGCAAGGACATAAATAGATAATCTGGTCGGGACGCAGCCCCGCGTGATATTGTGCCAAACCCTCGGAAGCGCGGTCGTTTAACTGAACGGCGCGCAAATTGTCCATACCGCGGAATACCGGTATATGGTGCTCGTGCGCGCCGCACAGGTGCATCATTCCGCCATTCGGGTAAACGCCCAAAAGCCCGCTGTCAAGGGGGGCAATCATTTCGCCGTAGCAGGCGGGCGAAATGAGCTGGGTGGTGCAGCCGCAAATTTGGCCGAACCCCGGCGGTTGTATACGCCCGTCGGGGAGCACGGGCTGTAACTGATCCGCCGGGAGCATGGCAATCAGGCGGCGGTGCAATTCTATCAGCGTATCATTGATTGTTTTCAAGTCGCGGGCGGCGGCGGCGGGCTCGCAGAGCATAGCCCTCAAAATCCGTTCGCCGTACATATTCACCGCCACATTGAGGACACTGGCGATGGTCGGCAGCCCGTAAACGGGAAGTTTCACGCCCGCGCCGGCAAACGCTTCCGTCATACGCCGCGTCAGCTGCCACGCTTCGCTTTTTTCTATATCCGGCTTAGGCAGTTCCCCCACTTCGCAATCCAGAAATTCGCTGTACCATTGGCCGTACTCGAAAAATACGTTGCATCCGAAAATACTGTCGGCGTAATGAACTCCGAAGACGCCGTTTTGTATGCAGAGCGGCGTAAAAACATCGGGGTCTCCGGCTTGTTTCGCGTTTTCGGCCAAATTTTCCAGACATTCGCTCACCCAGCGTTCGGGTTCGCTGTACGGCAGCGAAAAATCGCCGGAATAACCGGTAATTCCACTGACGGCAAATACCGTTTTCGCGTCGTCTTCGCCGCAAAACAGACGCCGCAGGCGCGAAAGCCAGCCGTCGCGGATCGAAATAAGCGCCGAATCGTTCAATACGCGCCGGGCGGCGGCGCTCAGTTTTATATCCATCACCATAATTCCCCCGATAAATTTTTTAGATTGAGTTACAGACTATTTTACCATCATTCGCCGAATAAGTCAACAGCAAAATAACGCCATAAAATTGTTGACATCCTGTTTTTTAATATGATATAATAGATATGCGGAAAAGAAAAGTATTTTATCGATTTATCGATTTTATTGAAAGGATATGATTATTTATGGGTATAGAAATCCTCAATGACGGGTCGCTGAAAAAGATTTACGTGATCGGACATTCCCATCATGACTATGCGTGGGAGCGCGAACGCCAGTGGCACATTCTGCGCTATTGCATGCTGTTCAACGAGACGCTGAACTGGCTCAAGGCCAATCCCGACGCCACATGGCTTATCGACAACGTGGTGCACAGCCTGTTGCCTTTCTTTGAAAATTATCCCGAGCGGATCGGCGAATTCAAGGATTATGTGAAAGAGGGGCGCATAGAGGTCTCCAACGGCGGCTACAGCCTTGCCCGGCCGTCCTATGTCGGCGAGGAAACTTTCGTGCGCAACCTGCAGGTCGGCGACGAATATTTTAAAAAATTGCTTGACATAGGCGAAATACCGTACTATTTAAACGTCGACACGGCGTCGGGCCAGCGGCAGATGCCGCAGATACTGAAGCTCGCGGGCTTTAAATATTACAAATTCCAGCGCCCCGAGATATCGCTGAACCAGCGCAAGATACCGCGCGTCTTTTGGTGGAAAGGATTGGACGGCTCCGAAATATTGGTGGCAAGAAGCGCGGGTGTGGGCTTTTTCCACGTCCGGTACAGCAATATGGACTATGATACCCGGTGGGACGAGATACGCCGGGCGTTCTTTGACGAAGAGCTTGCCGCGCGGCGCCCGGACGGGCTGTTCACGGCCGACACGGAGCTCATACCCTACGGCTGCGACGACAGCTGCCCGCCGCTCAACTGGTTCGATAAAGAAATCAAGCTGGACGAATTTGTCAAAGAATGGAACAGGCGCGAGCCGGTCGAGTTGAAATTCGGCACGACGAGGCAATATTTCGAAGAGCTGGCGCAAAAAGATCTGCCTGTGTTCGAAGGCGGCTTGGACGATGCGGAACTGACTTTCAATTTGCCCGGGAAAGGCGACCGTTCCATGTGGCGTATGAGGGGCGACTTGGATAAATTGATCGTCCGGCTGGAAAACGTGTGCGCCATATGCGCTTTTATGGGCATACCCTATCCGGAGGATGAAATAAACGGGCTGTGGCTCCAATTGTTCGAAATAACCGGCCACGCCATCGACTGGGTGCTGCAGAGCGACGATTTGGAGCTTTTGACAATCGCCGAAAACGCGCGTACCAAAGCGGAAATGATGATAAAAAATTATCTGACCAAATTGGCGGGCAATGTGAAATATACAGACGGCCTGCTCGCCGCAGTTGTAAATACGCAGGCTCGCGAACGGTGTGAAACCGTGCGCATGTGCGTGACTGACCCGCGCGGCGTGAAAAAATTCAAACTGTACGACGCGGCGGGCGGCGAACTGGACTATCAAATCGTGGACCGAAATTCGTTTTTCTGCGTGCCCGAAGAATGGCGCAGGCACGACTATGTGTCGGTCGACGTCGTGACGCAAGTAAAAACGCCCGCTTTCGGCTATAACGCGATAACGGTAAAATACACGGACAACCCCATCGACGAAGAATCCGCGCAGATAAAATTGATCAGCCTGAGCGAAGCTGAAATCCCAACCGCGCCCGAAACGGAAATAGACGCGGGGGCATTGGAAATAAAGCTGTCCAAAGGCCGGATAACGAAACTGACCGACAAAAATACAGGCAGAACCATACGCGCAAAAGACGGCGGGTCGTTGTATGG
>WQXD01000076.1 GCA_009785015.1 Oscillospiraceae bacterium
GCGTACCGGGAGAGTCTGATTTTACGCTGGCTTTAGAAGGCGGTATGCGCGGGGGCGCATACCCTACATAATATCGTCCAATATCCCCCTTTTTTTCCTCATTTCTCTGTCGATCTCACGTTATTTATTAATTAATTGGCGTGAACTGCATGTGAACTGTCGTTCACATTCGTTACACGTCAAAAATCCCTGGTGTAGCCGCAGGTCCAGCCGCCGTCGACGATTAAAAGGCTTCCCGTGACATAGCTCGCGGCGTCCGAGGCCAAGAACAGTATGCAATCGGCCACTTCCTCCGGCATGCCCGGCCGGCGCAGGGGGATATGTGACAAAATCGCCTCCGACTTCACCGGGTCCGAATAAAACAGTTTTTTTGTGCCCTCGACCATAATCGAGCCGGGCACCACCGCGTTTACAGCGACGCCCAAGGGGGCGAGCTCGATGGCCATGGATTTCGTGAGCTCGTGCAGCGCCGCCTTCGCGGCCACGAAAGCGCACTGGAGCCTGAGCGGCGCCACTCCGGCCACGGAGCCGATATTTACTATCCTCCCGTATTTTTGTTCGGCCATTTTTTTGATGACGGGTTTGCTGACATGGAAAACTCCGTTTAGATCCGTGTTGATTATCCTGTCCCAGTGTTCTTCGGAGAATTCGTGAATGGGCCTTCTGTCGTCGGGCCCCACGTTCGTGCCCGCGTTGTTGACCAAGATATCTATCCTGCCGAACATTTTGAGCGCCTGTTCCGCCATTGCTGCCGCCTCGTCGGGTTTGGAGAGGTCCGCTTTCAAAAACGCCGTCCTTCTCCCGATTTTTTCGATCTTTTCGACAACTTCGGCGCCTTTTTGCTCATTTTGTCCGTGAATGATCACATCCGCCCCGTTTTCGGCGAATTTTATGGCGGCTGCGCTGCCGATTGCGCCGTTGCCGCCCGTGACCAGCGCTATCTTGTTTGTCAAATCCGTTTTCAGCATTTTTTAACACCTCTAATCCTCATATATTGTTTTAAATGATGTGCCCCATTCTTTTTTGCGTATGCCGTGCATCTCGTTGTCCTCCGCCTTCTGCCAGACGGTCAGAATGACGAGGTCATTTGTGACGCTCGTGTTTTTTATGCTGTGCGTGCAGCCCCCCGGTATGACCGCCAGGCTTCCCTGCGAGACTTCATGGGCCTCGCCGTCTAAGTACAGCATCCCCTCGCCCGAAACGACGAAATATATCTCCGTTTTTTCGTGCGAGCCCCCGCCGGCGGTATCCTGCGGCTTTATCGTGCCGTGGTTTATATTCACCGCGGGCTCATTTGCCACAAAGTCGTCCAGCATCATGCGCGATTCATACGCGGAGCCGGGCGTTTTATACGGCTTGACTTCTTTTGCGTGGATTACCCGTTTGATTGCGGACATCTGATTTTTCCCAGCCTTTCCCGATTCATTTTTATTCATTTTAGTTCATTTGTATAAGTATCTTTATTTTTTCCCCGCTGTTTTCGCGGGCCTCGGTAAACGCCTCGATACCTTTCTCTAAGGGAAATATATGCGTGATAAGCGGCGTGAGCTCTATTTTTTCGCATGCCATCAGCTCCATGACGTCGGGCACGAGCGGGCCCCCGGTGATCCCCTGTATGTTCAGGTTATTAAGCACTATGCGGTCGAAGTTGAAACTGCCGGCCGGGCCGTCCTCGTAAAAGCCGATCAGCGCGACGCGGCATTTCGGGCCGGCGCAGTCGAGCGCCCTGTCCAACGCTTCGGCGGAGCCCGAAGCCTCAATGATCACATCGGCCCCCCTGCCTCCGGTTTCTTCGGATACGGCGCGGGCCAGATCATCTTCAGCCATATTCACCGCGGCGTCCGCGCCCACTTTTTTGCCCGTTTCCAATTTGCTTTGCTTCCTGCCGGCTATGATCACCCTGCCCGCCCCGGATGCTTTTGCCATGGCGGCGGCGCACAGGCCGACGGCTCCGGTACCCGTCACCAAAACGGTGTCGCCCCTATGGATACAGACCGCCCGAAGCCCCGCCAGCGCTATGGTCCCCGGCTCGATCAGCGCCCCCTGTTCAAGGGACACCCGGTCGTCCAAATGGAACATATGGCGCTCCGGGATCAGTATATATTCGGAAAAAGAACCGTAATCCCATGTGTTTATCGTGCCCAGCGAACGCCCGTGCTTGCAGCTGTATATCTCGCCGGCTAAGCACGTCCGGCACTCGCCGCAGCTTATGCCGTTGTCGCTCACCACGCGGTCCCCCGGCGCGAAACGGGTCACAGCCTCCCCCACGCTGTCCACGACCCCCGACCATTCGTGGCCTATATGCACCGGATATTTTACCCGGCCGTCCAAAGCGAAGCTCACCCTGCCGCCGAGTATCCCCAGATCGGTCCCGCATATGCCGCTGTAGGCCACTTTGGATACCACGTCGCCGGGCCCGGGAACCGGCTTCGGCTGCTGGATCAGGCGCACTTGGCCCGGTTTTTCCACCACAATAACCTTCATAAAAATTTTTCCTTAGAATTTTCCTTTCCCATGCATTTTCCTTTTAGTATATCATATTTTTTTTTGTTTTGTCAACCGTTATGCGCAATTAATGGAAAATTAACAACTATTTAAAAAAAACGCCTTGTTATCGCGCCCGCAATCGTCTATACTGCATAATTACAAGCGGTTATCTTTTCAAAAACGGAGGATTATACTATGGAAATTATACAAAACCTCATGCAAAACGCGCGCCGGGCCCAGGGCGAAATAGAAAAATATACCCAGGAGCGCATCGACGGGCTTGTCAGATCATTGGCCAAGACGGTGTTCGACAATGCGGAAGAGCTCGCGAAGCTGGCAGTGGAAGAAACGCGCATGGGCGTATATGAAGACAAAGTCGCCAAAAACAAGGGCAAGGCGAGAATCATATGGAACAGCCTCAAAGACAAAAAATCCGTCGGCATACTGCGGCATATAGAGGAAGAGGGCATAGTCGAGACAGCCAAGCCCATGGGCGTGGTGGGAGCGGTCACCCCGTGCACCAATCCGGTCGTGACCCCCATGTGCAACGCCATGTTCGCGGTAAAAGGGGCCAACGCGATCATCATAGCGCCCCATCCGAAAGGAAAAAAAGCGGCGGCGAGACTAAAGGAGCTGTACGACGGCGAATTTGAAAAAGCAGGCGCCCCAAAGGATATATTCCAGGTGATCGCCGAGCCCACGCTGGAGCTGACAAATGAATTGATGCGGGCGGCGGACGTGGTGATAGCCACGGGCGGGATGGCCATGGTCAAGGCGGCCTACTCGAGCGGCAAGCCGAGTTACGGCGTGGGGGCGGGCAACGTGCAGTGCATCATCGACAGGGACGTCGATTTCGCGGAGGCAGTACCCAAAATCATCGCCGGACGCATTTTTGACAACGGGATAATATGCTCGGCAGAGCAGACGGCGATCATCCACAAAGACGACTATGACGCCGTCATAGGCGAATTTGTCAAAAACGGCGCGTATTACGCCGAAAGCGAAGCCGAAACCGGCCGGCTGCGCGAAGCGCTCTTTTCCGGTGGCGGCCCAAACAAGGAGCTTGTCGGGCAGCCCGCTTCTAAAACCGCCGAAGCGGCAAAGCTCGCAGTTCCCCAAAACACAAAGCTGATAGTGGCGAAGGCGAGCGGGCGCGGCGACGCGCTCGGCAGGGAGAAAATGTGCCCCGTGCTCGCCGCGTATACATACGAAAGCTGGGAGGAAGCAGTCGAATTGGCCCGCGCCAATCTCGAAATTGAGGGAAAGGGCCACTCCTGCGCGATCCACTCAAACAACGGCGCGCATATCGAATATGCGGGCATGGCGCTGCCGGTCTGCAGGATCTTAGTAAACCAGATATGCGCCACGAGCAACGGCGGGAGTTTTTTCAACGGCCTCACCCCCACCACGACGCTGGGCTGCGGCAGCTGGGGAAACAATTCCATCAGCGAAAACCTGTCCTATACCCACCTGTTCAACAAGGCGAGGATAGCCTACGCAAAACCGGGGGCAAAGGCGCCCGACGACGACGAGATCTGGAATTAAAAGAAAGAAAAAGAAAGGTCAGTACACCGCCAGCTCATAGCGCGCCATATCGGAAAAAACGCTCAGCCTGCCTTCCTTAAGCGCGATTTTCGCCAGTACGCGCCCGTTTTCGCCGAGCACCTCGCAGCTTGTATAGGGAGCGGCAAATGTGATATTGCCCGCGGCGCACGGCAAAACCGTGAGCGCGTCTGCGCGGCAAAGCGAGCTGCCCTTTTGGGCTATTATTATCGTCTGCATTTCGGAGCGGGCGATAAGTTCTCCGCCGAAACTCAAGTTTCCGCAAAATTCCGCGGCAAAAAGCCCACCCTCCCGCAAGACAAGCAGGCCGGTTTTTTCCACGCCTATTTTCGCGCTTTCGACGGTGTATTCGCGCTGCCGCCCGGAATCGTTGAATATGACCGCCGCCTCGCCCCCGATTATGCCGCGGAACATCAGCCGGCTGTTATCGGCGGGTTCAAAGGCCGCTTTTTCGATGTTTTTGTCGCATATCCAGCCCATATCGCCGCCGTAATATATCTTCGCGCCGTTTTTTTCCGCGGCTTCAAGCCCGCTTTTTATCTCCCCGTCTATCTCGTCTATCTCGCCGGCGTTTGGGTAAATTATCGTTTTTATCCCTTTTGGAAGCCTGCCGAGCTCATCGGCCTGCCATACCGCGAATTTTGCCCCCATCTCCCAGAGCGCTTTCAGGCATTCGTTTATCTTTTCGGTTTTTCGCGTATATCCCCTGTTTTTTTGGTAATCATGCGTTTCAAAAGGCAGAGCGAGCACGGTGGTTCGCTCTTTGGGGCAGTGGGCGAGCCCTTTTCCGAGGCGGGCGAACCGCTTTGTCACGAGTGTCGCGGGCGATTCATAGTCCATGCAGGAGTATATCGCGCCGTATTCGGGCGAGGCGACCCAGGGGCAGACCGAAACGCAGCCGTTGGGCCACGATTTGCCGTATGTGTAGCGCCCTTCATACACAAATGTCTCCTCGGGCAGCGCCTCGTCTTTAAACTTCAAATACGGGGCCGTGCCCGACAAGCTGTCGCAGAGCCAGGATATGCCCCATTCATAGTTGACCGCCGCGCTGTGGCCCGCCGCGAAAAATACATGGTAGCGAAAATCGTATTCTGACGCCCGCTCTCCGTTATTTGGCCATATTCCGCCGAATTCCTCGACTATGAAGGGCTTTTGTACGCACTGCGCGTTCTGGTAATTGGCGAAATATTCCAGATTGCCGCACGCGTGATAGGTGTGGTCCGCGATTATATCCCCGTTTTTTGTGCTGCGGTAGTTTTCAGAGCCGGTGTCCCAGCAGTGCGTCCCGTACACCACAGGCTGCCTAGCCCCGCATTCGCGCAGCGTTTTTTTTATCGCGTCGCCCCACTTCGCGAAAATTTCGATATTTTGATACGGCGGTTTTTTGTCTTTGTGAGAGCTTTGCGCCGGCTCGCCGAGCTGGCCGGGGGAGGGGTCCACCACCGAGGCTTCATTTGTGAAATCCCATATGATGTTACTAAAATCCTTCCAGCGCTTGGCCATCTCTTTTATGTACATTTGCTGCTCGTCCATATTGTTCACAAGCAGGCCGATCAGGCGCTCGTCGAGGCCGTCCGCCGCCTCAAAGCGCGCTTTGGCCTCTGCGGTATTTATTTCCATATGGCGCACCCACGATGAAAAGAACGCGATATCGGCCACGATGCCCGCCTCGCCCATCAGCTCTATCAGCGCTTCCATGCCCCGCAGCGAAACTTCGTCCATGACGGGGTCGCACCATATGCGGCATATCCGGATATTCGCCCGGCTCATCGCCGCTATCGCCCCCGCGGCCCGCTCCAAGCGCAGCGGCCGGTACGAGAGCTCAAAAAAGGTACTCGAGGGGAAGTAATGAGTGCCGATAAAAAAGTCCTTTTGCCCGTCTATCAAAAGATACCCGCCGTCGGTTTCCGCTTTCGGGCGGCGGCGTTTTTTTGAGACGAACATAACCGCGCTGCTCGCCTCGTCGGCGTATTTTCCGCTTTGTTCGCGCGGGGCGCCGTATATGAACCTGTCGCGGATTGACAAAGCTGCCTTTATGGTGTACACCCCGTCTAAATTTTTCGGGTACCAGTAATAATGGCCGGTGTTGCAGTCGCGGCAATTGAGCGCGAGCTCGACGTCGGCTATATGCGCGGTTTCGCGCCCTCTTTTGTCGTATGCCGCAAGTGTCAGGGAGGCCGCTTGCAGCATGCTGCCGGTGTTTTCGATGCGCCAGTCGACGCGCACGCGCTCGCCGGGCTTGTACAGGGCAAATTCCGGCGTGAGTTTGGCGATATAGCAGCTGTCTTTTTTATACCCGAGCGCGCTTTTGCACAATTTGTCCCAGGCGTTTGCCGGAGCGACCGACAAAGCGTCGTCCACCGCTATCACATACCAGCAGCCGCCCTTGAAGTTTCCCCCCGAAAGCGAGCCGGCGTAATTTTTCAAAAAAAGCCCTACCGCGCCCAGCTCGGTTTTGAATTCGTCCCTGTCCGCTATGAGCGGAAAAATATCCATGCGCGGCTCCTCATCGACGCCGTGCATGGTATATGAACCCTCGGGGCGCACATAGAGATATCTGGCGGATCCTTCGGAAAATTTCATCGGGGCAAACCTCGGGGGCACTTTTTTTATTTTTGCCCTTCCGCCGATTTTCCCCTCTGTCGAAAATATCCAGAGCTCCTTTAGATAATCTATTCCGCTCCCGGATAAAAATATCATGTCTTCGCCGCTTTGCAGCCGCTTTCGTATCTCCGGCCAGGCGCCCTTTAAGTATCTTTCGTCGTAAAACGACATATCGGCCCCGCAGGAAAGCTGTAAATACAAGCCTCTGTCCCCGACAAAAATCATTTAAAATTCACCCTCTCTCTCCAAGTCCAGCAGTTTCTTTTCCGTCTCGCGGTAGCTTTTGTATATCTCATTGTATTTTTTGGCATTTTCCGAATCGGGCTCATAGGGGGCCGCCGCGCCGCCGTCCCCGCCGCACAAAATGCCCCGCTCACCAAAGGCGAGCATCGCCGCCCCCTGCGCCGCCGCGTCGGGGAAGGGGAGCGCGCGTATGGTCTTTTTTGTGACGTCGGCGATGATTTGGCACCAAAGGGGGCTGCGGCTTCCGCCGCCGAAGGCGATGATGCTCTCTGTTTTTTCGCTTAACGTCTCGCAGATATCCAAGTTTTCCTTTATCTGGAAGGCGACACCCTCCAAAACCGAGCGCGTCATGTCTTGCTTCGAAGTGTCGAGCACAAGCCCGTAAAACGCCCCCTTTTGGCCCGACTGCCAGTGGGGCGAGGAGGCCATGCCGAAATGCGGGTAGAAAAACACCCCGCCGCTTCCCGGCTTTGATTTTTTTGCCGCCTCGTCCAAGGCTTCGTAGGGCTCCCCTTCGCAAAGGGTGTTCCTGTACCATTTCAGCGCGGCCCCCGCGGTGGATATGACCGATTCGAGCGTCCAGCGGCCCTCTTCCACATACGGAAAAAGCGGGAGCCTCATCTTTTTGTCGAACACGGGTTTTGAGACGATAAATTCCATGGCCCCCGCCGTGCCGAGGCACAGCGTGGCCGCTTTTTTGCCCAACAGGGCGAAGTACGCCGCCGCCTTTTGATCCTGCGCCCCCACGGCCACCGGCAGGCCCGGCGGCAGATCCATCATTTTCGCCGCCTCCGGGCTCAAAACCCCGGCGGAGCTGCCCGAGTTTTCGATAGCAGGCAGCCTCTCGATACCGATGCCCGCCGCGCCCGCTATTTTTTCGCTCCAGCGGCGCTTTGCTATGTCATAGAGCAGCGTTCCGCCCGCCATCGTATGGTCGGTTAAGCAATTGTTTGTCATCTTCGCAGTTATGAAATCATGCGCCATCAAAAATTTATGCGTTTTTTTGTATATGCTTTTTTTGTGCGCCTTCAGCCACATCAGTTTCGGGAGCACATATCCTTCACTCGTCCTTTTTCCGGTTTGCCTGAACATCTCCCATTCGCCGAATTGTTTTTTTATCTCTTCGGCCTCTTTTTTTGCCCTTGTGTCAAGCCACGAAAGAGCGTTTCCCAGCGGGGAAAGCCCACTGTCCGCCGGGACAAACGATATGCCCTGCGAGGCGGCGCAGATCCCTTTTATGTTTTCTTTTTTTACGGCGCTGCCATTTACCGCGGCTGCGACCGCCCGGCAGGAGAGCTCCCACCAGAGCTCCGCATTCTGCTCGATATGGCCCCCGGAAAAAATCAACGGATATTCGATGTATTCCTGGCCCGCGATTTGCCCCCGGCAGTCGGCCACCACGGCCTTGCAGCCGGTGGTGCCCAGATCGATGCCTACGGCGTAAACTTCTTCTTCCATCACGGCTTCACCCCTCCCGCTATATTCTGATTGCGCGTATGCCCGTCACCTCGGAGAACATCTCTATTTCTTTTGAGACGTCGCCGTAACAGATCGCGTAGTGCTGCCCGGAATAATTTTTGACAAGCTTTTCGGCGTCGCCCTCCAGCGTCACGTCCAAGGCGGGCATATATCCCCCCCTGAGCCCGGTTTTTTCGCCTTTGCCGGCAAAATACAGCATGTGGTAGCTGCATCGGTCTTCCACAAGCCGCAAAAGCGTCACCTTTTCGGGCCGCAGCGCGAATGAGCACTGTATCCCCGAAAAGCCGGGATGCGGCATAAAATTGCGGATGAGAGCGCCCCCCGGCTCCCCCATCGAAAAAGGCAGGAACCCGCAGGAGGAAAATTTGACGGTGTTGCCCGCGTGATTCATGCAGTCCCCATATGTGACAATCCGATTGGTCAGCAAATTGAGGATGAGCATCGAAACGGTGTTTAAAATATCCCCTTCGCACGAAGCCACAAAGCCCCTGTCGGCGAGAAGCGACAGCGGCACGCAGGGCACCATTTTGTATTCCTTTGAAAACTCATACTGGCACTTTATATTCAACGCGCCGAGCGCCCTGCCGGCTATGAGCTCCTCCGAGGCCAAATATATGCCCGCCGATTTTAAAAGCGCCCCCTCGCCCACTTCGCCGTGGATTTTCGCCGCTTTTTTGTAATATTCCAAAACTTTCCGCTTTTCTTCAAACGATTTGGACTCCGCTATGTTTATGAGGGTATATGAATCTATCTGCTCTATTTCGGGCCCCACTTTCACCCTCATGAACAAATGGTCGAAAGTTCCCGTGTATATGCTCATGGAAGTGTATCCCACAAGCCCCACGCGGCTCCGCTTCAGCTTCGCGGCAGCCGAAGCGGCCGCGCAGAAACAGCTGATCTTTTGTTTTGTGCGTTCGTGGTCCAAATCCCCCAAAACCGGGACATAACGGTACTCTGCCCTTTCCAGAACGCCCTGTATCATGGCAAAGGACACATATGAGCCGGTGCTCTCGAGCTTGCCGTTGACCTCGCACATCGGAAAGCCGGCAACGCACAGGGGCAAATGCTCCACTTCCCTCAAAACGGACATCACCGCCGGGCATTCCACCCAGCTCGCCAAAAAGATTACAACTCCCGCGACGTCGCCCGCCGCCAAGGCTTTGCCCGCCGCCATCGCGGCGCCGTAATCGGTGACCGGATTTTCGGCGCAAACCGCCTCATACCCGGCCTCTGTTATGATGCCGATCGCCTTTTTGGTCTGAGCGCGCGTGATTTCGTCGATATAGTCGGGATGGCCCACGCTCACAAATCCTATTCGGCCCTGCATAAAAATCCCCTCCGTTTTTTCGATGAAGCCATTTCACTCGCCCATGACCACTATTTCGGCGACGCGCGCCCGCTCGCGCACCTGGTCCCAGTCGATAAAATACACGAAGCCGAAATCCCCAAGCGACAAAACTCCGTTTTCGACCACGATCGTCTCCGAGCGCCCGAAGAACGAAGAGCGCAGATGGGCGTCGGTATTCAGGCTGCCTTTGGGTTCCTCATCGGGGAAGCTCAGCGCGAATTCGATATGTTTGGGTCCCGGATGGTAGTACTGCCCTTCGGTGCGGCAGGTGGGAATTATTTTTTCCATGACCTCTATCAGGTCCATTTGCATGTATTCCCTGCCGTAATAATTTATGTCATGCGAGCATTCCTGGATCATCACGGAGCATGTTGTGTGGTGCGAATACACCGTGCATATGCCGTTTTTTATGCCCGATTCGGCTACAATATTTTTGACCTCATCCGTGATGTTGTGAAAATGGGGCAGATGGTCCGCCGACTGGACCCGGACTTTTCCTAAATAAACCGCCATGATATCATTTCTCCTTTTTTTGTTTTATTTTTATTTTTTTATTTTTTCTTTAAAAGTATACTCACGCCTTTTTGATTTGGTATGGACATTCTGTTAATTTTTAAAAATCAGTCCAATTGGAGGGCCGTTTCTATCAGTTTGTCTATGTCTTTTTGCATTTTCCCTTCCGAGGCCTCAAATTTGGACACCCAATCCACTTTCATATCGCGCCCGTAACGATGGCAGGTGAGCGAGGCGAAACCGCCGAAATTGTAGATGTAGCCTATGTCGTGCGCGCTGTTGGCCAGTATGATATCGAGCATCTCCTGGCTCTCGTCGTCGCGCGCGTATTTGCCCCGCAGGTTGATCTCGTAATACGCCGGCTGCAGGGTGTATCTCGATTCGGCGGACAGATCCTCGAGGATCATCGCGGTTCTCTCGAGGTCTCCCGCGGTCCGCGGTATGGAGATGCCCGTGCCCGCGTTGGGCTCGTTGTATGTTATATAGTTTTCCTGCGCCTTGTCCAATTTGGGGCAGGGTATTATGCCGAAATCGGTCTCCATGCCCCTGAGCCGCTCCACTATTCTCATTCTTATCCACGTGAACAGCACCCTGTCCTCCGAAAACATCTTCACCTGTTCGTCGTATATGGGAAATTTTCCCTCATAGCTGTGCAGGTTCACGGAGTTTTCGGTGTCGGAGAGCATCTCGGAAAGATAGTCGGTGATTTTGTAAAACCTTTCCGTGCCCGCGGTGATGATTGGCAGGTCGTCTGCGTCCTTGCTGCAGATTTTGGAGTTTCCGGACACGATAAACGACGCGTCGACGCCGCACTGGAGCACATAGCCGAACAGGTCGTCCTTGATGTACATCGTCCCGTCGCCGTTCAGGTCTTTGGCGATCCCCCTGCCCATTTCCAGGAATTTGTCGAAGGTCCATTCCCCGGATTTTACTATGTCATACGGGGTTTCCAATTGATTTTCCGCCAGGATTTTTTTGTTGAAAATCATGGCCGCCATGGCGTCGTTATCCATAATAAGCAAATCGCCCTGCAGCAAAAACACTTTTTTGGCAATCGACAAGTCCCGGATGGTGCCTTTATTCCACCACGGCCTGTTCAGGTCGATGATCGGCATTCCGGAAAAATCTATCAGATTCCCCTTCAGCATCAGCCCCTGGAGTTCATGGACATGCGGCACGACGACGTCGTAAACGTCGTCTCCCGCGCGCACCGCGGTGGAGACTTTGTCGGAGAGCCCCCAGGCTGTCGAGCTGCTGTAAATGATCTCCGTTATTTTTATGTTGTACTTCGCTTCTATTTTTTTGTTTCTGTAATACACGGCGTCGTTGACGGGCTCGCCGTTTTCCGCCTCGGTGAAAAGGTCCCTGTGGGCCCATTCCGCCCAGTCGGGAAGATCGAGGTTTGTGATATAGAACTTGAATTCATAGCCGCCGAAATCGACCGCTTCCAAGTCGGGGTATATCCGCTGCTCCGCGGTTGAGGGCTCGCCTTCATTGATTTGATTTTCGCCGCCTTCTTCGTTTTTTTTGCCCTCTTCGACCGGGGCGCCGGTCTGGCACGCGGCCAAAAGCGAAAGCGCAGTCAGAGCCGCAAGCAGCAGCATAAATATTTTTTTTGCCACCGGGTTTTCCTCCTTAGAAAATTGTTTTATTTTCAGTATATCACAAAATTGTAAAGAATTCCATAAATATTTTCGCCGATATTGAAATTTTACTTGAATTTTTTCGTAATTTATGCTACAGTGGTATGTCACGAATAAAATCCATATATCGAAAAAACCGCAAAATCCGATATATGGAAACCCATATATCGAAAAAACCATAAAATCCGATACATGAAAACAAAAGGGAATTTTTATGAATAATCAAGATATACGCTGGATTCAACGGTTTGAAAATTTTTCAAAGGCTTGCGCTTTATTGTCGGAAATCAATAATTACAAACTTGAAAATACGATTGCAATTATCCGCGAGGGGTTTATACAGCGGTTTGAGATCGCTTTTGATTTGGCCTGGAAAACCGCAAGGGATTTTTTGGAGTTTGAGGGCGTCAGCGTACAGCCGACTCCCCGCTCTGTCATAAAAGAAGCGTTTTCGGCAGATGTCATCGGCGAGGGGCAAACATTTATTGAAATGCTCGAAGCGCGCAACTTGATGTCGCACAGGTATGACGAAGAAACATTCAATGCGGTGTTTTTGCAAATCCAACAAAAATTTTATCCCGCGCTGGAAAAGCTCCGCGTATTTTTGGAAGGCAGAAAAGCATGAACATAGGTCTTTCTCATGAACAAATAGGCATGATTGTCGGCTTGATAAAAAAAGAGGGAGCGTCGAGAGCGGTTGTTTTTGGTTCGCGGGCAAAAGGCAACTGGAGAAATAATTCCGACATAGACATAGCCGTTTTCGGCTCCGGCGTCAATATGGGAAGTTTGTGCCTGCAATTGGACGAATTGCCAATGCCGTATAAATTTGACGTAATCGGCTACGATGATATCACCCATATGCCCCTGCGCGAGCACATCAACCGCATAGGCGTTGAGATTTACGCAAAAAAATAACAAGCCGAAAAGAGCAATTCCCCCAAAATGGGGGAATTCCAAAAAACCGAAAAGTGGTTTGGGGTCAAAATGACCCTTTTTCATTTGTTTGGAACATCAGTTTGCATTATCCGTATCAATTGTTGTAAATAACGTGAGTTCGATAAAAAACAATGAATTATGACGATTTTACGCGGTGTTTATCGTAGGGGACGCGCCCCTGCGCGTACCGGGAGAGAGTCTGATTTTACGCTGGCTTTAGAAGGCGGTATGCGCGGGGGCGCATACCCTACATAATATCGTCCAATATCCCATCATTTTCCGTCATTTCTCTGTCGAA
>WQXD01000077.1 GCA_009785015.1 Oscillospiraceae bacterium
CGAAGCGTCCATGGGTATTTTTTCTAGCATTTTTTCGGTTTCGACAAACTCGGCTTCGCGGGCGGAGTATATATAATTGTACGAGTGTATCCTGTTGACCACTTTCGACGAGAACAGCACCGCGGAAAAACAAGCCATCGCCACGCACAGCTTCGCTATATGCCTTTTGTCGATTTCCGAGAGGTTTTTTACAGCTAAGAAAAAAAGCAGCGGCGTCACCCCGAATGTGTACTGGAAGTTCACGTCGTACTGGTAGATATAATCGGTGGCCAAATTCATGATGACCATCGGGACAATCAAAAACAGAAAATTGAGTTTTTTGCTGACAAACGGCAAAAAGCACAGCGGGAGAAGCATATACAATACAAATTCGAGTTTTTCGGGCGCGGACAAAAGACTCGAAAGAAGCAGGGCGGGATTTTTGATCACGTTTAAAATCATCGGCAGAAATCCGCTTTCGGCCTCCCTCAAAAACAGGTTATATCGATACGTCATCACGCCGAGCCCGTAAGCTGAGAGATAAAACGTGGTAAACATGAAGTACAAAATCGAAACCGCCGCGAGTATACCCCCGCGCAGTATATTCTTTTTTACGAATCTGTCCTCCTGTTTGACGCTTGCCATGTACAGCCCCGCGCACAGCACATACAAAAACGCGTCCTCTTTGACCATGAGCACCCCCGCGGCGAAAATATACGCGGGCACATATATTTTTTTGCGGCTGTCGTTTTCGCCGGGAATGATAAAGTACAAAAGCCACAAAATCAGAACGGTCAAAAATTTGTTTTCGTGAAAATCAAAAAACAGCCCTCCGCTCAAAGCGGGGTATAACAGATAGGTGATGACGATAAGCAGGATATTCACGCGGGAAAGCTTGAATTTTTCGGCGATGAGCGCTAAAGGAAAAGCCCCGAGCGCCACTGCGGCGGCCTGCATCACAATCAGGCTTTCGGGGCTCCTGAAAATCATGTAGAAGGGCAGCAGCAGATAATACACGGGCGAAAAATGCACTGCGAAATGGCTCAGTTCCATATTGCGCTCCACGCTGGTTATCTGGAGCCCGGTTTTCGCCATGTTTTCAAACATCTGGGCAAATATTCCGAAATCGTACGTGGAGGAATAAAATATCTTATATCTCAAAATACACGACTGGCTCAGCACCGCCGTATATGCCAAGGCCAATATGGCGACAATCGTCATCAAATTCCAAAAACTGATAATATTATCCAACCTGTCAAAGCATATGCCGTCTTTGGCGTCGTTTTCGTTTTCATCTTTGCGGTAAAAACAATAGCTTATGATATAGAACAAAACGGCGAGCACCGTCACATTGTAGGCTATATCCAAGTTTTTGTGCGCGACCAAGGTCAGCGCGTATACAACGGAGGAAAAAAACAAAACGTACCTGTGGAAATGTTTTACCCCGCGCAAAAACAAATACAAAACCAAAATCACGGCGAAAACCAAAAGCGCCGCTCCGGCAAAACCGAAAAGGCCGATTTGCTCATTTGTCTCAACGTCGTATATGCCGCTTTTAAACAGCACGATATTTGTGGTATTTGTAATTATATAAGCCGAAAACAGCAAAATAAATATGATATTTGGTTTCACTTCCGGTTTTGGTTTTTGCATAATCCGTTATTTCTCCGTTTTGCCGCCGCGTTATGATTATTATTTATAAGTATAACATATATAAAAATAAAAAGCTATCTTAATTTTATAAATTTGGAAAAAAATTTTCAATAAAAATTCAAAAGAGTTTCGAAGTGCGAATTCGGAAGTCTTGGAAAAATCCTTTGTAGAATAAATACATGGGCGGTCCTGCAGCTTTTGACCGTGCCATATTTTCAGCTATATCATATTTTCGGCAATTTGTCAATGTATTTGCTTTGCCGGATATATCCTTTCGGGGCACCGTAAAAATTTATTTTTAAATATTTAAAAATCTACTTGCAAAGTTTTTTACAATGTGCTATAATGTAATCCACGGGGTTGAAAACCGCATAAATGCAAATGGGCGATTAGCTCAGTTGGCAGAGCATCTGCTTGACGTGCAGAGGGTCGGGGATTCGAGTTCCTCATCGCCCACCATACAATATCCGCAAGAAAAGCCCGCAGTTATCCATACTGCGGGCTTTTTGCGTTTTTCAAACATTCGCAAAGTTTTATATCTTTTCGCAAAGATTTAAGGCTAAATTTAAGGCTAAAATAATAATTTGGAGCTAAATTTGAGGCTAACTTTTTAATTAATCAAGAGCCGCCGGTGTTTACTTTGCGCCGGGCGGCTCTTTTTTTTTGCGCAAAAAAGAAAAAGAGGCGGGGCCTACCCCGCCGCAATTTTGCATGTTCGTGTTTATGTTATGCCACTTTTACTACGTCCGCCTCATACACCCATGAATTTATCTCCGCGATGAGCAATACTTCGCGGCCTACCTGCTTGACCGTGTACTTCACGTTTTTGCACCTCGCCGGGATGTACTGCCCGTTCGTGTACCTCGCCGTTTCCGCTATAATCTTCACGAAATTCCCCGGCGCGTATGATACCGCTGGTGGAGCGACGACGGACGGCGTGTTTGCCGGCGGCGTGAACGCCGCCCCCGGAGTAGGCTTGATCACTTTCGCTCCGGTGAGGTACGGTATCGGATTCACCCACTTACCGTTGTTGTAGTACGTGCTGTTCTCTTTGACCCCTAAGTGCAAATGCGTCCCAAGATATTCCGGCGCTAAGTCCTTTCTTGAAGATGTGCAATACCCCGTGTTGCCCATCACACCCAGCGGTTGCCCCTTTTTCACTATGTCGCCTTTTTTCGCGTACAGCCCGTCGCGCAAGTGCTGGTACCGCGTCAATATGTTTCCCTCGTGCAGAATCGCCACCGTATTGCCGACCGAATCGCCCTTGATGACTTCAACTACCTTGCCGTCGGCCAAAGCGAGTACATCTACGCCGCGCGGCGTATGCATTAGGTCTTTATTCGAGCGTTTGGCACAGACGAAATCGCTGCCCCAATGATCCTTTCTGTTTGGCGTCGGATTCCCCGGGCTGCCGGTAAGCCCGCTTGTCAGCAACTCGTTGCTCGTGCTTAGTACCGTTTCCTTGTATGTACCCATTCGTTATTCCTCCGTTTCGTCGTTAAGCGGTTGTTCAACCGTTTCTTCTTTCGCTTTTGCCGTTTTGTCGCTGTTGGTCTTGATCCAGCCCATCACGCCGCATTCCACCCCGAAGAATGTGTATACAGAGATTATCAACGTCGTCGGTTCGTTACGTATCTCAATTTCTGAATCAAAATATTTGTATGCGATATATGCTGTGAACGCCGTTATCATCACGAACGTCCACAATAGCAGAATATTCGTGAACGGCGGCTTCTCTTTGTCCTTCGGATTTGCCATACTCGTACCCCTCATAAATTTTTGTGAATCAAAAACTGATCTATCTCGTTCTCTACTTTGCTGATCTCCTCGGCCGTCGGTGCCGTCATACATTTTAATATGCCTTTCAGCGCGCTAAGTACCACGCGCTGAAATGCGTCTGATGAATCCGAGGCTATCTCCAGCTTTTCTATCTTTCGTTTGTCGTTGTCTAATTTCCGGTCGGTTTCCGTATTTATGGCGTCCATGTCCCTCTTGCATTCGGCATGGAGTTTTTCGTGCTCCGTTTTGTATGCCTCGAATTCTTCTTTGAAATTCGCGAACGGCATGTTCTTTTTTTCGCGCCATGCGCTTATCGCCCCTATTATGGCTATGACGCCGCTTATCAGCGATATCCCCATGACGACTACGGCAAGCTCGATTGTGACCGTCATTTTTTATTCCTCCGTTTATTCACGCAGCCTCCGCCACTTTTATGTATGCGTATGCATCTGGGATCGGTATATCGGGCAGCCTGTAGCCATCTACAGCGAAAAACAGCTTACCGTCACCGTTCATCAGCCATGTATCGCCTTGATATCCCACGCTTCTAACGCTATTTATTTGTGAAAATATTTTTGTCTGCACGCTTCCGCTCGGATTACCTACAATATATTCGATACTTCCGCCTTTCCCCGTCACCCATCTGTCTTTCGCGAACGCGAAACCGTTCGCGAAGTAAGCCGTCCAACCGGGATTTTTGGGCCATGTTCCGGCTGGCAAACTGTCAGGATTGCCTTGAACGTAAAACCCATTGTCGGTCAGCCAAAATCCGCCCCCGTGTTCTATGTTGCTGACGCGGTCGCTGGTTGTTCCGACCAGTATGGTCGACCATGTATCATTCGGGGCGCCTTGCTTGAACCATATAACTGTATTGTTGGTTTTCGCGCCCACCCAATAATTGTCGGCAAATTTCACGTCTTCCCCAGATACAAAATTACATACCCATGATCCCTGCGGGCTCTCTCCTTGCAGATACGCTCCGTAGCCATTGTCCCTGCCGACACACCAAAACCCATTTCCATAATCAATGCTCGTCGCCCGGTCGGCGCCCGAACCGATGGCAGTTCTCGTCCATGTTCCCGTGGGCGCTCCCAAAACGGACCAAATACAACTTAAATTATCGCCTAAATGTCCCGTTCCGCCATAAATGACGAAATATCCATTTAAAAATTTTATACCCAGCGCGCCGTACGCCGTGTTGTTTTCAATGGTCTTCGTTGTCCATGGGCCAGTCAAAAGTGACCCGGATGTATATTTTATGCTTACCCCAGTTCCACCGACACTGGCATCGGGTAATGCTACCCACCATTTGGTGCCAGCCACTTCAGCGCAAACGATAGGTGTCCTTACGTCAGGAGATTCTGTCCAGTTGTAATCAAAGCCCAGCCGCCGATCTTGCAAAAGCGGCTCAACCAATGGGTATTTTCCGGAGTTTATAATTCCGCCGTTGCACAAAAGCCAATTCGGAGGCATTGCGGCGGGGTTCCGCGTTATTCTGATCTCGCCCATCGGGTAAAGTCCGTCATACAACAAATCGTCCAACTTTTCAAAATTTGCGGTATTTGCCATTTGGTTCGGCGGGTCGGTCATCTCCGGCAAATACAACCCATATCTTTTTGAATATCTCACAGCAGTAAATCCCCCCATCTCGCGTTGACATCCTTGACATTTTGCCAGCTTGTATGACCGTCCAAAACACTTTTCCACGTATTTGGCGACAACACCACGAATTTATATAAAATCATCATTATCCGCTCCCATTGATTCACTTTAATATAATTTATCTTTTTGCGCGAATAGACCCCGAATATTTCTCTTTGACCGAAATCCTCTGCCGGAAACATTTCGACAAGCGAATAATAATCGCGGATATAATAGACGTTCGCCTCGTAATTGCTCATATCTGGATATTTGAAAAAATCAGTTCTGACCCATTCCGGAGGAATGATTTTATCGGGGTATTTATATATCGCTATATTCTCGCCTATCCATATCAAATTCCCTGAAATCCGGTTCAAGTCACTAATATTCAGCGCACCCTTTAAATTTGCGCTCAGGCCCGGATTATCGCGTGCATATTGGACATCAGACAATGCTCTATCCGTTATCGGATTAATCCACATATCCGTCATCTCCCGGTTCGGCCGTTTCCACGCCAGTTTCCTTTTTGTTCGCGGCGTCGACGATTGATTCGCCGAAAATATATGCCACCAGCGCTCCGATTCCGGATATAATCAGCACGACACGCGCAACCTCTCCTTCCGGAAAATTGAATGCGGTCAAAAGGCTTGTGATATATGCGGCCACGGCGCACCAAAATTTTCTGCTGGACAATTTTCGTTTCAAGTTACTCATACTTTTGCCTCCTGTCATAATTTCACATATTGCTGCGGGTTCGTCGGTACGTTTGGCGGCGTGGTCGCGCTTGATATGTTCCGCGTCGTGCGGTACAATATCGCCCTGCCGTTTTCGTCCTCCCCGTAGCGCAAATAATGATTCGTGCCGTAGCTTTGACCCGCTTCCCACCCCTCGTGAAGCTCCGCCAACTCTTTCCTTTGCGTATCTGTCAGGTCAGAATTTGTCTGCAACAGGAAAAGGTTGAATTTACGCTGCTGTTCCATCAACAATGCCAATTTTTCGAAAATATTATTCATTGCTTTTCGCCCCCACCATCATTCCTAATAATTCTGTCAATTGTATGTTTGTCAATCCCCGCTCCGGTTCAGGTTCAGGCGGCGCAGGACGTTCCTTTGGTGTGATACCGACTAATTCACCGTCTTCGATAATCAAATTACAGCAACCCACGCACTCCCAAACGGCGTCATATAAATGTTCCGGGACTATGAGGTAACCGTCACCCAGCCAATTTTCCTCCGCACTGGGGCGCTCCTGGAGTTCGTGATAAAACCCATCTGCATTCGGTTCTATTTTTATTAGAAGCATTTTTAATCCTCTTTTCTAATTATTATCCAAATATAAAATAATCATAGATGTAGGTATCTCTATTCATAGCATAGAACGGATTGGGCGTTGAGATATTGGTTATAGTAATAGAAGTTGCCGTAACCGAAGTAACTGTACGTGACTGATTACTGTCTTGTGGAGAAGTTACCGACCCCCTTGTGGACGAAAATAATCCAATCCCCTGGAAATCACCCAGTGTTCTCGATAAAATAATGGCCAACTTTGGTTGAAATGGAAGTCCCGAAATAGTCCTTGACGTTCCGCCGTCTCCTGTATAACTCCCAGACACCATCCTTCCCATATTGCCGGATGTGCCCATTGCTGCACTCAAACTCGCCAGGCTTACTTTCCTCAAATACCCATCAGCGGCGGTATTTTGTACAAACACAGAACCTATCGCAGGTGTTTCTATTGCCACGTTGGTATTTATATATCCCGCCATCAAATAACCGTTACTATTGGTTCTCGCTATTTGATTTGCCACGTTATTAACGCCCGTTGTATTAACGTGTAATCCATCTGCCATATCCGCATTAAGGTTCGCAACCGCTGTTGTCGAAGTCACCGTCAAAGGAGCGGTTCCTGTTGCTACATTGGAGATTAACCTGGTTCCCGTTATCGTATTGTTAGTGGTTATTGTATTGTTCACCGTCATAGCGGCAGAGAACGTTTTCGCTCCGGATATCGTCTGCGCATCTTCTGCATTTATTATTGTCCTCCACGCATTCCATGACGCTGTTGTTGCCGTCCGATAATATACAGGACCATCTACATTATACGGGTATATGAATTGCATTACCCCTGCTGTAGATGCATTTATATTGTAGCCGCGGTATGTTACCACTGTACAATACGAAAGGTTGTTAAACCTATTGGCCGGATTATTCGAGAAGAATACTGTTTCACCTCTTGGATATGATGTTGGCGCAGTCAAGCCATCAAAAGCATTGTCCGGCAATTTAATTGCGCCATTGAATACAGGCGGCATTGCCAATTCGCCCGATGTTCCCGTTATGGCTTCCGATTGTGTTGCGATTCGTATAAGGCCTCGATTTGTTTGACTTGCCTTATGGGACGGATTCACGAACTTGTTTGTTATCGTACCCTCGTTTACCTCTGTTTGGGTTGCCGCTTCGATTTCGGCGTCTGAACCCGCTTCGCCTTTTTCACCTTTGTCACCTGTGTCACCTTTTTCGCCCGTATCTCCCTTATCGCCTTTGTATTTATACCAATAATAACCGGCATATGTTGTCGGAGCAATTGGATTACTCGTCGATACTATGCCGATATATTCATCGGGCGTCATCAAGAGCGTCTCCGGGGTCAACGACGTCCCCCAACGTACATGAACATAGGCAGGCACTCCCGAATCGCCCTTTATCGAATTTCCCTGAGATCCTTGTGGACCTTTCAATTCCCCGCTGTTGTATTTTTGCTGGAAAGTTTGGCCGTCCGCAAATATGATTTTATTCGCGTTGCCAACCTCTATCACGACGCGATTTCCCATTTGGTCATACAATTCAATGAAATTATCGTTTAATTTGGCGCGCGTCGTCAGCCCGCCGTCTCCGGCTTCTATATTTTTCCTTGCCATAAAATTAAAAACTCCCGTCTATCCAAAACTTATCGTTGGTGAAGAAATTTTCCTCTTCGTCTTTCCAGATATATAAAGCCTCTTCGTCGGGCGGCATCTTGTTTATTATGAACTTGGTCTCGACGATTTTGCCCACTATCTTTGACTTTGCCCTGTTTGCCCGCAGATTTATGTCAAGGCTCTCTATTATGCCGTTTACAGCCTTTTTGTTTTGTAAAAATATATTCGCCCTGTAGCCCACTTCTTTGCCGTCAAGCACGATATCGGTCTCGACCACCGTTCTGTATTTGTAATAATCATATATATTTTGCGCGACAAGCAGGGCATTTTCGCTGTTAATGAGGGTGCAACCGCTCAAAACAACTATGTCCTCGATTTCGCCTGCCACGATATATTCGTCCTTGACGCTGTAAATGAGCTCGTTATGGATATATTTAAGTCCCGACAAAACAACCTCGCCCTCCGCGGCCACGTTCACTACAGCGTAATTTATATGAGTCGTATCAATTGCCGCCCCGGCGACCGACAGCGTATGCGCCGGCTCATTGAACAGAATCGTATGCTTGCCTACCGGCAGCTCGCCGTTGTACAACTCGACAGGCTCGTCGCCCTCGATAAATTCATGGGCGGTCACGTCAACTCCGGACCTGTACGAGCGGTTTCTCATTTTGCCGTTTCGGTAAACTTTAACACGCGGAATATAATATGTCGTCTCGTCGTCTCGCGGATAAACCCACACCGTATTTCGCCTTGACGCATCCGCAGTCGCGCCCACGGCAAAGCACAGCCATTGTAAGGCTTGCCGGCAATCCATCATCGGCATATACCCGGTAATTGTCGCGCCTGACAATAACGGGTCAATAAAAAACTTTATGTCACCTGTGGGAAAGCAAATATCGAACAGTTGCGCCACAATCGAACCAAGAGGCTCATTTTGGTATAAACCGCCCGAAAAATTATACGACTGCATCGCGCCGACTGCGTCAATACAGTTAAAATTAAAAGATATGTTGTTGAGCGTGATATCTTCCCAGATATCCAGAAAATACACCCCGTACATTTCGTCGTCGGCAGTCAGCGTCAATTTTTGCTTTTTCATCAAAAACTCATTTTCGGACGTTCCCGTATCGGCAAATTCCGGGTTCTTTTGCAGAATATTAAAATCAAATGTGTTGACACTCAAAACATCGCTGATCGGGTCTATTTCCTCCAATAAATTAGCCGTATTTATCATATTGTCGGTAAACCGAAATATAATGCCGTACTCAATGGCGAACATCTTTATATACCGGTACGGATTATTTGTCGATAACATCTCGATTTTTACGCGCGTATAATCGGCCACGGATTCTTTTATCGTAGCGGCTACGCTGTCATTTGCGTATATTCCGGTTTTTATAACCGCTCCCGAAAAACCGTACCATGTGACGCGGATCTGCGAAGCGTAATCATCCGTATCCGGATAAAAAAACAGCGTAAGGCCCGGCGATTTATGCACCGTCGAAAACGTTATATCAAGCGTGGGCGGAACGGCGAAAATACCGTTCGCGCCGGACATACTGCGGCTGAACCAAATCCAAGCAATCGGGAAAGGGTTCTCCGGCCATGTCTCCGGCGAATCGTCGAGCAGATAATAATTATGCTCGAGGGTCGCATAGTGTCCCGGCGGCTCGATGTTGTCATATTTTAGCAGCGCCGCGTTGCCGAACGGTTGTACGTCCGCAGCCGCCGGATTGCTGTCCGGCTTCGCCGACGGATCGCTCATCTCGTATTTGATAGCCAACTTTTTCACGAAATCGTCTCCTTTGCGACAAAATCAACAACCCAGCTGCCCCATAATGTCACGCCGTCGCGTATCCTGACGCGCAGATTGAGCGGTCCGGGGTAAGCCCTCATTTGCTGGGTAATTTTGCCGACCGGCAAATCGATTTCAACGCTCATAAAATTATCTGTTCCCATACTCATTATTTTGTTCCATAAAGCCCTAAATTCCGCGTTTTGGCTGCTGATCCCCGCGAATGTAACGGACAAATCGATCAAAATGCCGTTCGGCCCGACGATATACTCAAGCCTTGACCCGGCGGACCGATCTGATCCTTCGTCCTCCTGCACTTGCGGCTTGAGCTCGCAATCCAGAATATTTACGTCATAATAGCGCCCGTCAAGGACTATTCCGTTTATTATCCCCCTCATGTTCTCACCGCCGTCCTCGACATCCTGTTGCCGCGCAGATTATTTTGACGCTCCATAATAGGCTCGAAAACCCTGCCGAGAACATTGCCGTCAAGCTCGATGACGGGAGAACTCTGCCCGTTTTGCGGCTTGTTGCCTCTGATCGCGTCCGTGAGCTCATCCTGGCTGTCGATCAGTTCTCGCAGAAGCGATTCGTTCGCGCCGCCGGAAAACTCCGACACTGCGGAAAAATCGGATATATTGCGGTCCATATGCAAGTCGGTTTGTATATCGGCGACATCGAAGCCCCCGAAAACTTTAGACACAACGGACTGTACCTTGCTTGCCATACCTTTGATTCCCTCGATAAAGCCTTCACCCGTGAAACTGCCGATCCGCTCAAACACCCGGCTCGGCGAGCTGATTTGCAAAACCGATTGAGCGACCTCAACTGACGACAGCATAATGGATGTCAATGTATTGTACAACGCGCCGGAACTTTCATTCAACCCCTCGATGATCCCCTGAATCATGTTCACGCCGATCGGGTTTGTCTCGGAAGACATCGTTTTTTGTAATTCGTCCAAAAGCACGCCGATTTTGTCGTTTGTCTCCAACCGCAGCTCCTCGAGCTCGTCGACGGCCAAATCTTTGGCAAGCCGATATTTTTCCTGATATAACTCACTCAGCTTGTTAAGGTCGTCATCGCTGGAGTTGAGAAGCTCATCGAGATAGCTGTTGGCGGAAGGCCCCATTTTCCGTAACTCGGCAAGAAACCCCTCGTCGAGGCCTTTTCCCGCCAATTTTTTCATATTGTCGCCCCACTTCGCCATTTCCGCGATTTGCGCAGCGAGATTTTCGGAAGTTATCTGCGCTTGGGACTTCTGTGTTTCTTCGGTTGCCGCGGTCAGCTTTTCCTGCGCCTCTATAAGCTTTTCCAGAGTATCTATCTGTTTGGCGCCTATGGTCTCCATTTCTTCGCTGTATTTAGCCTCGGCGTCGCTTCGCTTTTCGCGCAGCGTTTCCATTGTTTTGTCATATTTTTTTTGCGCGTCTGCTTGCTTTTTCAACAAATCGCTCCGCTTTTTATCGGTTAAATTTTCGGCAGAGTTCATTTCGCCGGAAACTGCGGCAATCGTTTCCTGCAAAGCGGCGGCAGCTACTTTCGCGTCTTTGTCTATCTTACCCAGCGCCTTATTCAAAGCACTGGCGGCTTTTGTGGCCTTGTCTTCCAGATCGCCCATCGAGTTTGTCAAATTATCATACGTCTTCTGCGAATTTTCAAACGCTTTTTTGTTTTTGTCGATGTTTGTTTCCTGCAAACTGACCTCGCCGAACAGCTTAAATGTATCAAAAAGCGCCTTGGACCTGTCCTCAAGAGATTTCTGATAATTTTCTTCCAGCTTTTCCATTTCGGAGATAGCCTTTTTTTCAGCGTCGCGCAAATCCTGACGCGCCTTCGCGAGATTCTTATCGGCTTCCTCGCGTTGTTTCGTGCCCTCCTCATACCTCTCCGAAACACGCTCCCAAGCCTCAATTTCCTCTTGCGCCGAAAGCATATTCAAAGATTTCTGCATATCGATCCAGATTTTTGAATTGTTAAATGTTTCCTCGTTGTATTTTTTTACAGCCGCCTCTTCTTCTTTGCGCAAATCTTCGCGCAGCTTATTAATCGTTTTGTCGACTTCGACCTTCTCTTTGGAGACCTCGCGGTAATTTTCGCCGAGTGATTCCCACATCTTTATCTCTTCGGCTATGCTGTAATCGACGCCGTTCTGATAATCCGCTATTTGAAGCTTGGCATTGTCGTAAAACTCCTTTTGTGCCTTTTCCTGCGCCTTTAGCGCATCCGCAGCCGCTTTTGCTGCCTCTTTCTGCGCTTTTTCCCGCTCTTTGAGCAAATTCTGCGCCTCTTTTGCGGCATCCTTTTGGGCTTTGCTTTCCTCCTTTTGCATTTTTTCGCGAACTTTCCGCGCCTCCGTCTCGGCATCTATGCGCTGTTTGCTGCCTTTTGCATATTGCTGCGCGAGCTCGTCCCACATCCGGGCTTCTTCGGCCAGTAAATAATCCGCGCTGTTCCTATAATCTTTTATCCAAAGCACGGCGGCGTCATAAGATTGTTTGGCCAGATTTTTGGCAGCTTTGGCAGCTTTGTCGGCTTTTTTGTTTATCCCGTCCGCAACGCCTTCGGCGATATTGCCGCCTACCTTGTCGCGGAACGCAGCGGAAGGCGAAGCGATTTCAAGCGCGTCTTGCATCGCTTGCAACGTATTCTGCGCAAGATTGACCATCGTATTGTACAAATCCGACGACTTGCTTGTAACGCCGTCGATAATGCCCTGCACTATATTCATACCGACACCGGGATAATCCGCTTTGTCGGTTTCGGCGGCGATAACCGCGCTCGCCTCAACCACGAGGCTCTGCGCCGCGATATTCAAGTTATCATTGCC
>WQXD01000078.1 GCA_009785015.1 Oscillospiraceae bacterium
AGGCTTCTGGGGAACACTGGGAAGCCAGAGCGTGATACCTTTTTGGGAACCGGAGCAAATAAAGGAACACATAGGCCGACTCAAAAAAGAGATGGGCAAAAACGGCGGTTACGTGCTCGCCCCCGCCAAGCCGTTCCAGCCGGAAACCCCCGTGGAAAACGCCATAGCGGTAATCGACGCCCTGTGCGAAAACTGATTTATTATAACCATTTTAATTAAGGAGCTAAAGTTTTATGAAATTGGACAACCTCATTGGGGAGCGCTTCAAGGAGAGGCCTTCGGAATGCGCCATCGACAGCCACGCGCTCATGATCCGGGGCGGCTATATGAAGTATGTGGCAAACGGCATATTTTCGTCGTACACGCCCCTCAAAAGGATCACAAGAAAAATCGAACAGATCATCAGGGAGGAAATGGACGCGATAGACGGGCAGGAAGTGATGTTCCCTGTGGTGCTGCCCGCGTCCCTGTGGCAGAAATCGGGCAGGTACTCGAGCGTCGGGTCCGAGCTCGTGCGGTTTCTTGACAGAAACAAAAGCCCCCACCTCTTAGCCATGACGCACGAGGAAGCGGCCGTTTCGCTTGTCAGGGAATACGGTCAGAGCTACGCGAAATATCCGTTTATGGTATACCAGATACAGACCAAATTCAGGGACGAGCCCCGCCCGCGGGGAGGGCTTATCCGCGTGCGCGAATTTACGATGAAAGACGCCTATTCGTTTCATGTCTCCTATGAAGATTTAAACGAATATTTCAAACGGTGCTATACGGCTTATGAAAGAATTTTCGCGAGGGCGGGAATACCGGAGACGGTCGCCATCTCCGCCGATTCGGGCATGATGGGCGGCAAAGTGTCGTACGAGTTTGTGATTTTGACCCCTGTGGGCGAAGACTCGATAGCCGTCTGCCAAAATGCCGGCTGCGGGTACCGTGCCAACGTCGAAGCTGCGGAGAGCATTGTGGAAAACTCGCGCGACGCCGTGTCGCAGCCCTTAGAGCTCGTGGCCACCCCGGGCATGGGGACCATCGAAGAGCTGTGCGGGTTTTTGAATATACGTCCCGAAAAGAGCTGCAAGGCGGTGATGTATCAAAAAAACGCCGACGACAGCTATGTGCTCGCCTTTATACGCGGGGATTTGGATATAAACGAAACAAAGCTCGCAAACCATCTCAAATGCGACGTCCACCCGGCCGCGCTCGGCGAGGATTCGGGGCTGTTTGCGGGATATACGGGGCCCTACGGATTGGATTTGGCAGACTCCGGGCTTACGGTGCTGTTCGACGGCTCGCTGAAGGGCGAAAACAACATGGCCACCGGGGCCAACAAAAGCGGATACCACTACACGGGATTGGATATCTCAAGGGATATAGGGGAAGTCGAATATTTCGATCTGGCCAAGATAACCGACGGGGGGATATGCCCCCAGTGCAAAAAAGCGTCGATAAAGCTCTCAAGGGGCATAGAAGTGGGCCATATATTCCAGCTCGGAACCAAATACACCGAATCGATGGAGATGACGTACTTAGACGCCTCCGGGCAGCCCAAATACCCGGTCATGGGCTGTTACGGCATAGGCGTGGGCAGGCTCGCCGCTGCCATATGCGAAGCCTCGCACGACGAATACGGCCCGATCTGGCCCGTTTCGGTCGCCCCGTGGCAGGTGCACATATGCGCGGTGCGCTCCGACGAAGAACAGGTCAAAACCGCCGCCGACAAATTATACAGCGAGCTTTCGGATAGAGGAATCGAGGTCATATACGACGACAGGAACACGAGCGCGGGGGTCATGTTCTCCGATGCGGATCTGCTCGGCGTGCCGCTCCGGGCGGTTATAAGCCCCAGGAATTTAAAAGAGGGCTGCGTGGAGATCACCGGCCGCGACAAAAAACTGTCAGTCAAAGAACCGACAGAATCCTGCGCGCAGGTTATAGCGGATATCATAGCCGATATGCAAAAAGTCACTCATACATGACGTTTTTTATATTTCTCTCGTTGACGACGTATATTATATAATCCGGATTTTCCTTTGCGATGTCGTTTGCGTTGAATCTGTAGTCCCACATCCCTTTGAATTTCGCCCGAGAGAACCTGTCGGTATAGAAGGCGTGCAGGGGGCCTTCGAACGAATCCCTGAAAAAATAGGCTGAGGGCAGATTCAGCCCTTTCAGATTTGTCTCTGTGGTGTGGTCGAACTGCACCCTCACGTGCAGCGGGCGCACGCTCATGCGCATGGAGCAGTCCTGGTCGTATATGTTGACATGCCCCGTGTCGTAGTCGGGATTGTAATGAGGCGGGTCGAATTTGAATTCCACGAATGTGCTCGTCTCGCACATATCCGAGAGCGACAGGCCCAATGTGGCGTAAATGTCGCCGAAATTCACTTCTTTGTTGTATATCTCAAAGTCCGAGCGCGGCCTCGGGGCGGCGTCCGGATATCTTTGGCCTATATAGCCCATCAGCTCTTCGTAGGCGATCAGGGCCCCGTATTCGGACCAGTGGGAATCCGTTTTGTGCCATATCTTGAATTCGTCGTCTCTGCGCTCCATCATCACATCGCTCAGATCGATCACCACGGCGCCCCCGGCGGTGACGCCCTCTTTCCATTGCCTCAATAAGCTGTCCCCTTTAAATTCGGTGTAGCGTTTCGGCACATCTTCGGGCCATACCTTCATCGGGTTCGGGGAGAGCAGATATATTATCTCGGCATTGCAGCCCTTATCCCTTAAATCCTGTATTTTTTTCGCGGTTCTCGTCTTGATCGATTCTATATCCTTTTCGGCGATCAGGTTGGTGCCCAAAAAATCCGGCAGGCAATCGTCGAAATAGCTCATATAGTTGTATCCTATGACGACCCCGTATATGCCGGAATCCTCGTAATAGCTCACATTCTTCTGAGCCTTGACGATAAATGAAATCTCCTCGCTGGGAAGCTTGCCCGAAAGCTCGGCGGTCAGCTTCAAAACGGAGGCGCCCTCCGCCGAAAAGGGGACTTCTACCAAGTAATCGCCGTAATGCGAGCCCGTGTATATCTCCTCGGTTCCTCCGGTCACCCTGATGTTCGCCCCCGGTTCGCACTTGCCCCCGATCAGAAAACTCGTGTTGTGGCTGTAGCTTTTCACGCTCACGCTCGGCACGGCGGTCCTGCGCGCGGAGGGCTCCTCCTCCGGGGATGGATCCTGCGGCGCGGTTTCGCCGGTGGGGGGATTTGCGAACTGCCCGAGATCAAATTTTATCTCGGATTCGATATTTACCACTTCGTCCATCAAAACGGGCTTCGGGCCGGCTTCGCCGGTTTGGCCCTGCCCGACTTCGGGCGCCGCGCTTGGAGCGCTTCCCCGATAGAGCATTTCGTCTATCAGATTCACTGCCTTGGAATTGTCCGTGGTGGCAAGCAGTATCGCATAGGGGCCCGCCACTATCACTTCCGCGTTTTTTATGAGCGGCACGTCTTCGGGGACATATATCACGACGTCCCCGTTGTCTTTTCTTTTCAATCTCGTTTCAAGTATATTTTGGACTGCGCCGATATTTTTTTGTTCGCTTTTTTTGATTTTAAAGACGTCGACTTCAAACACGTTTTTGCCACCTGGGATGCAAAAGACGAAATCTTCGAGGTATTCCATTTCGGCGACGGGCGAAAAAGTGCCGTATATATAGTTTCCGATCATTTCGGGCTCTATATAATTCTCGCTTTCTTCTTCCTCCCCGGAAAAATACCAGCTCATCCCCGCCGCGGGCAGCTCTTCGGGGCCGTAAAGCGCCATGACCGCGCCGGCGATTTCAAAAGCGGAATAAGTATCCGTGACTTCGCCCTTGCCGAGCTCCGCGACTGCGGAGCCGCCGTTTTCAGCCGGGGAGCCTTCCGCGGAGTTGCCCACGGTGTTTTCGGCGCCCTCGCACGAGACAAAAAACGCGGCGCAAACAAGACAGATTACGCCGATTGCCAATATTTTAAATTTGACGTCCATAATTTTTTTCCTTATCGCCGTTGTAAAATAAAAATAAACATATCGCGGCAACAAAGATCACAACAGAGATGATCTGGGATGTCGATATGCCGAAATATATTCCCCTCGCCGCGTCGCCGCGGAAAAATTCGAGTGTAAACCTCGACACCGAGTACAGGAGCAGATACAAAAACAGATTTCTGCCTTTGCCGCCGCTTTCGGGCCTGCGGCAGATCTCATAAATCAAAATAACCGCCGCCAGCATCAAATTCACGTCGACTTCTATCAGCTGCACCGGCAGAAGTCTCACATTCGCGGGCGCGACCGGAGAATTTACAAACTCGACCCCCCAGCGCGACTCGGCCCCGTAACAGCAGCCCGCCAAAAAGCAGCCTATGCGGCCTATGGCGTGGGCCACGGGTATGCACGGCGCGGCCGCATCGACAAAAACGGGAATGCTCAGTTTATACATCTTCAAATAAACCAGAGCCCCGAGGGTGCCTCCTATCAGCCCCCCGAAAAACACGATCCCCGTCCCCGCGAACGCGCCGTATATGACGTCCCAAAAACCCAAACCCGCCGCGGCGATTTCGCCCCAGCGATAAACCGCCTGAGCCAAAAAAGTGACCACGGCCAGCGCTTTTGCTCCCACGATAGCCCCGATAACCGCGAATATGCACATATAGACCACATCGCGCGTATCCACGCCGTACTTTTTGGCCCGCAAAGCGGCCAATCCTATCGAAACAAACGCCGCAGCCACGCACATCAAGCCGTACATCGGGATTTCTCTGCCGAACAAATTGAAAAAAGGATACATAATAAATACTGAGGTTTACCAGTTGAAGTCGAAGCCGCTGAAAGCGTCGTTTATGGAGCTCAGGGCATTCTGCGCCTGACACCAGACGCATGCCGTACATGAGCAGGCGATGGTGAAGATAAAACAGAAAACCATTCCCAGAATCGACATGACAAGCCCCGCTGTCGCCGCGCCGGCATTGAACCCGGCCGCTTTCGCCTGGTTGCTGCCCATTATCGCCGCGACAAGCCCGACGATGGCGGCCAATAATCCGAGTATGGGCATCGCCGCGCCCACGACGGGATGTATAAAGCTCAGCATTGAAAGTAAAAGCCCGAAAACAAGCGAAGCCGCGCCGCAGATCACCGAAATTGTCATCATCTGTTTGCCGGGATAATTCGGCGGAAGCGGAGGGGGAGACGGAGGCGGCTGATACATTGGCGGCTGCTGCTGATAAGGTGGCTGTTGCATAGTTAGAATCCTCCTGTATATCTGTATATTTTGAATAGATTTTTGTCATTATACCATGATTGCGACGCAATGTCAAGCGTTTTTGAAATAATTTTTTCGGAAATTGCAAAATTTCATTTACAAAAACCCTCGAATGTGCTATAATTTCGGATATAATACATGAAACCGGAGAGGATAATTTATCAAATTGCTGTTTAAAAGGCCTTATTTATCTGTTTTTGTTTCCGGGCTTTTGTTTTCGCTCCCTTTCATTTTCCCGGAACTCTGGCTGCTTTCCTTTTTTTCGTGCGCGCCGTTTTTTGCCGCGCTTTTCGAAGGAATAAAAAACCGCAGAAAAACCAAAGCGGTGAAATACACCTTGGTTTTCGGGGCGGGTTTTTATCTTGTGGCCTATACCTGGTTTTTTTGGATGTACCCCATGGAGCAAATCGGCGTGACCCCCGGGCAGAGCGCTCTCATTGTCGTGGCGGCGTGGCTCATGTTCCCCATACTCCAGACGTTTGTTCTGTTGATTTTGCCTTTGGGATTGAAAATTCTCGGGAATATACATATATTTTTGCTGCCGGCGCTGACTGCGGGCCTGTATGTGATAACGGAGTGGGTGCAGTCGTGGTTCATGTCGGGGCTCACATGGGCGAAGGTTTCGGTGGCGCAGTATCAAAATCTGTTTTTCATCCAGAGCCTCTCGCTTTTCGGCACGTATTTTGTCAGTTTCGCAGTCATTTTCACAAATGCCTGCCTCGCAGTGTACATTTTGAACAAATCGGATAAAACGCCGGCAAAAAACGGCAATTTTTTGATTCTGGCCGCGATGGTTCTGTGTTTTTCGAATTTTTATTTCGGATACTTCAGAATTATGTATTGCGACCATGCGGAAGCCTCGGGAGAGCGCCGGAAAATCACCGCGATGATAATACAGGGGAATATATCGTCATATGACAAATGGAACGATATCGACGATTCGTTTTCCGTATACAGCGCCCTTTTAAAAGAAAACGCCGCGGAAGATATCGATATATGCGTATTTCCGGAGACCGCGATCCCGGTGGCGGTGACAGAGGGCAGTTCCACTTATTTAAAGCTGCGCGCTCTGGCAGCCGAAAACGACCTGACGCTCTTTACCGGAATCATCTATTACGACGCCGCAAAAGCAAAAAGATACAACGCCATATCGGCCTTCGACAAAGCTTACGATTTCATTTTGCCGTACGGCAAACGCCATCTCGTGCCCTTCGGCGAGTATCTGCCCGCTGAGCGAATTTTGACGGCGCTGTTCCCGTTCGTGTCAAACATATCGCAGTTCGGCTCCGCGCTGACTCCGGGCGAGGGAGAAAACATCATGGAGATAAACGGGGTCAGCTATGGGGGGTTGGTGTGCTTTGACTCTATTTTCCCCGAACTCGCGAGAACATCGGTGGCCCGGGGGGCGGATGTTTTGATCATTGTGACAAACGATTCGTGGTTCAGGGATTCGCCCGCCATATACCAGCATAACGCGCAGGCGGTGCTGCGTGCGGTCGAAAACAACCGGTATGTGGTGAGGGCCGCGAACACGGGCGTCTCCTCGTTTATATCCCCCACCGGGAAAATACTTCGCCAATCCGAAGTTTTAGAGCGCGAGGTCTTGACCCAAAAGATCGAAATCGTGAAAAACAAAACGGTATACACCCGCTTCGGCGATATCATATTGTATCTGTCGTGGCTTTATACGGGTTTTTGCGCGGTTTGGAAAATAAAGGACAAGGCGCGCTATAAATCCTGCGCCTCGTAGAGTTTGCCGTAAATTCCGCCCGATTTTAAAAGCTCTTCGTGTTTTCCGCTCTCGCTTATTTCTCCCTGCTGGATCACTATTATGTTGTCGGCGTTTTTTATGGTGGATAGCCTGTGCGCGATTATAACCGTGGTTCTGTTTTTCGATATTTTCTTGAGGGACTGCTGTATGATCTGTTCGTTTTCGGTGTCTATGCTGGCGGTCGCCTCGTCCAAAACCAATATCGGGGGCGCGAAGGCCACCGCCCTGGCGAAAGACAGAAGCTGGCGCTGCCCCGCGGACAGCGTCGCGCCGCGCTCCATCACCGGCTCCTCGTATTTTCGGGGAAGGGCAGAAACAAACGGGTCCGCGTTGACATATTTGGCCGCTTCTTCGACTTGTTTGTCGGTTATGCCGGCGTTATTCAGCCTGATGTTCGATTTTATGTCCCCCGCAAACAAAAATACGTCCTGCATCACCACGGCGATGGACCTGCGGAGCTCGTCGAGCCTGTACCGCCTTATATCCACCCCGTCCAAAAGTATTTCGCCTTTTTGAATTTCATAAAACCTCCCCATCAGGTTTATTATGGTGGATTTGCCCGAACCGGTCGCGCCGACAAACGCCGTCGTCTCGTCCGCTTTTATTTTAAAACTCACATCTTTGAGCACATACTCCCCCTCGGTATAGGCAAACCACACATTTTTGAACTCTATATCGCCCCTTATTTTGGGGACGCTTTCCCCAAGGCTCAAATCTTCCGAATATTCGGCGCTGTCGAGTATCTCAAATATCCGCTCCGCGGACACGCGCCCCGACAAAATGGTGGTGAATTTGTCGGCCAGATCGTTGATGGGGGCAAAGAACTTTTTGGAATACGAAATAAACATGTACAAGACGCCGAATTCCAATATCCCGCCGAGTATATCCCCCGCGCAAAACCATATCAGAACGGATATCGAAAGGGAGTTTATAAACTCGCTCGAGGGCCGAAATACCGCATTGAGCCGCACCTGCGTCACGGCCGCCTTGTTGTAGGCGCCGTTTATCTCTTCGTACTCGCCGTATTTTTCTTTTTGCTTGCCGTAAATCTGCACCAATTTCATACCCGATATATTTTCCGCGAAAAACGCGTTTATCCTCGCAATCAAAGACCTGACCCACCGGAAGTTCGCCTTGGCCTTTTTGTTGAAAAACACCGTCGCAATCACGATGAGCGGGATCACGCAAAAACTCACCGCCGCAAGCCGCCAGTTCAAAGCCAGCATCGCCCCCACTATGCCGCCTATCATGAAAACGTCCTTGAACAGATCTATTATGACGCCGGAATACAGCTCGCTCACCGCCTCGATGTCGTTTGTGACCCTCGTCAAAACGCTCCCCGTCGAGTTTTTATCGAAAAATTTGAGCGACATGCGCTGAATATGGGAGAAAATCTGCATCCTCATGCCGTGGATTATCTTTTGCCCCATGTAATTCAGGACATTGACCTGTATATACTGCAGCGCCGCCCCCAGAACGCAGCAAAACAGATAAATCCCGCCCAGCAGATATATGTCGACCCCGGGGTCTTTTTTTGTGATGTAGTCGTCGATTATGATTTTTGTTATATACGGGTTTATCAGGTCCGCGGCGATTATGACAAGGGCCAAAAACGCCGAAAGCGCCAAAAGCGGCAGCGCCGTTTTAAAATACGCCATCATCCTGATCCATATATTTTTTTTGCCCATATTACAGCTCTCCTCCCCCGCCCTCTCCGAAAAATCCCCTGACCGATATCCGCGCGCCGCCGGTTCCGTCGTCTGATTTTTCTTCTTTTTTGATTTTATCGCCGTAAATCGCGGTTTCCAATTTTTGTTTCTCGTGCAGCCTGCTGTAATCCCCGCCCTTTTCGAGAAGCTCTTCGTGCGTGCCCCTCTCGGCGATTTTGCCTTCTTTCAGATATATGATTTCATCCGCGTTTTTTACGGCCGAAATCCTGTGCGATATTATGATTCCGGTCCTGCCGGAAAGGATTTGGCGGATATTCGACAAAATCATCTCTTCCGTGGCGGCGTCCACAGCCGAAAGGCTGTCGTCGAGAATCAATACCGCGGGGTCCTTTACCACCGCCCTCGCAATCGATATCCTCTGTTTCTGCCCGCCCGAAAGGGTTATGCCCCTTTCGCCGATCACCGTTTCGAAATCCTGCGGAAACCCCATGATATTTTCATATACGCAGGCGAGTTTCGCCGAATCTATGACTGCGGGCTTTTTTATCTGTTCGTCGAAAAATTTGATATTCGCCTCGATTTGCGCCGCGAACAAAAAGTTGTCCTGCGGGACATAGCCGATGTTTTTTCGCAGCGCGTTGATTTCGCGCCCGTTTATATCCGCGCCGTCTATGAATATCTTTCCGTCCTCGATTTTATACAGCCGCAAAAGCAGATTGGCCAAAGTGGTCTTTCCCGACCCGGTCGCGCCCGTTATGCCGAGCGTTTTGCCCGATGGCACGTGTATGTCTATATTTTCAAGCGCGTTGGTTTGGGCCCCGGCATATTTGAAACCGAGATTTTTTATCTCTATTTCGCCTCTTGTCACCGGTTCTGTTATGGCGCCGGCACAATCGGCTATGTCGCTTTCGGCGGCAAATATCTCATCGAGGCGGCCCATGGAGGCAAACGCCTTCTGCCAGATCTCGACGATCCGGCCCAGATTCAGCATGGGGGAGAGCATCATCGCGAAATATGTGTTGAAAACCACGAAGCCGCCGATGTCGATATACCCCGAATTCACAAATACCGCCCCAAAGACCAAAACGGCGGCAAAGCACACGCCGAAACTGGCCTGAATCGCGGGATTTAAAATCGCCGACGTCTTTATATACTCCATTTGAAGCCTGAACCTTTCGCGGCTCGCCTTGTCCAATTTTTGTATTTCGGATTCTTCCTGGACATAGCCTTTGACAATTCTGATACCCGACAGATTTTCCTGGATTTTGTCGCTTAAATCGGCGAAGGCGTCCTGGACGAGCGTGAATTTGCGGCGTATCTTCGAGCGCAGGAAAAAAATGACGAAAGCGGCGGCCGCCACGGGCACAACCGCTATCATGGTGAGTTCCAGATTTATATTCACCGCCATGACGGCCACGCTCGAAAGGTTTACCAAAACCCCTTCGACCAAAAACACAAACCCCATCGCGAAAGCCATCCTGACCGCGCCCAAATCGTTGATCACATAGGCCATCAGATCCCCCGTTTTGTTTTTGTTATAGAAATCGGGCGGCAAAGTCTGCAGATGCGCGAACAGCTTGGAGCGCAAAAAGCACTCTATATCCCTCGATTTGCCGATTATTATCGACCTGAAGGCGAATTTGAGGAAAAACAATACGACCGCCAAAGCGAGCATAAGAGCTGCCCAACCGGATATTTCGGAAAGACTTTGCCTTGGCCCGGAAAAGTTTTTGTCGAGCGAGTTGGTTATATGGCCGAGTATCTGCGGGATTATGACAGCCGCGGCGCAGGAAGCGGCCAAGGCTGTCAGCCCGATTATATACTGCGGTATATGTTTTTTGATATACTCCCCGAAGATCATTTTGAGCGTGATTTTTTTTGACATCGTTTTATTCCTTAAGTATTATTTTTCTTCGGACAATACCGCGAATTTTTTGCTCGCTTTGTAATCGTACCTGTCGAGTTTGTCCTCATCGGAAGACTTTACCAATAAAACCGCCGCGTTTGTCTGATAGTAGTCGTTTGTATGCGAGTATAATCTGATAGAAAAGCTGCCGTCCAGCGCGACAAACTGCACAAAGTCGTCCCATGTGGGTTTGGCCCACCATTGGCCATCGACTTTTATCCACGCGGATATCCTGTAGTCGGCGGGATTTACCCCGGTGACCTTTCCGCGCACGTAAAAATCATTTTTTTCGGAAGGCCATTCTGTAATTGTGAGAACGGGTTCGCCGTTTTCGCCGCCCGGGCAGTCGGGTATTATCTCGTCGCCGATATCGCCGATATCGATATCTTCAAATTTGCCCCTGAACATCTCGCGGTATTTGAGCTCGCCGTATTTATCGAATATTCCGAATGCCGGCTCCGCCGGACCGTATTTCACTTTCCAGTCTTCGTCATGCGAAGCGAAAGAAAACAACTTAATTTGTTTTTTTGCGGCGTGGTATACCGCCCACATATTGTAGATTGCGGCTTCCCTTCTCGCTTTTTCCTTGCTTTCGCCGGGTTTGGCAAAGGAAGGCCAGCCGGTTTCCCCCACAATTACGGGCTTGCCTTTCGCCTTCTCCACGGCTCTGTTCAGTTGCTGCGGGAACCACAATTTCCCCGCATCCGCAGCCGTCGCGCCGCCGGAATACGGGTGATACGAAAAGCAGAAAAAATCGCACGCGTCGGTCAACCGGTCGGAATAGCTGCTCATCACTTCATTGGTACCGACGGGTATATCCCCATATCCCGCCTTTTTCAACTGGGCGCGCAATTCATTGATTGCTTTTATGAGTATTTCTTCCGAAGATACAAAGCCCAAGTTTATCGATTCGTTGCCGCACAAATACATATCCGCATATTCGGCGCATTTGACCGCGTTGGCGATCTGGCGGGCGTTTGAAGCCGCGTCGTCGCTTATGTACAGGCCGACGGCGACTTTCAGCCCGAATTTTTCGGCGGCAATTCGGGGAATGTTTTCCAAACCCCCCGCGCAGCCGAACGTTCTGATGGAGGACACATACGGCGCGATTTGGGTCAGACGTTCTTCGATTTGCTCGTCGCTGACCGTAAATAACGGGTCTTCCGCCGACTGGCCGCTTGTATACGGCACAAATCCTATGCCGTCGAGTTTATCTATGTAATATGCGAAAATTTCGTCGCCGGGAACCGTTTGGCCGCTTGGCCAGTATCCCGCCTTTGAATCGATATATACGGTATCGTCGTCAAAAGATACCCCGAAATCTATGGCCTCCGCGATATCCCTGAGTTTGAAATAATTCGAATCGTAAATATTGTACGCGTCGAACTGCACTTCCTCGCCGTCGATTAAAATTTTGACCGCGGACACTTTTGCCGGGGCTTTGCCCGGCGGGTTTGCTTTCGCGTCCGCATTGTCGGGCACATAGCCAAGGCCCGTGGTTATGGTTATCACGCCGTTTTCATAGTCCACTTTAAACGCATCGCCGAGAGCTTGCGCGATCCCCCGCAGTTTGTAGTAGTTATTGCCGTTTATATTATACCCGGGAATCTCGGTGATTCTGTCGTCGATTTTGATGACATGCGTGCTCGGATCAGCCATAATAACGGTATCCGCGGAAAAAACGGCGCCGCTCAGACAGGGGACCAAGAAAGTCAAAACAATCGCCCATGATAATATTTTTTTCATAAAAATTTCCCTTTCGCTATATATTATTCTTTTATTCGCTTAACACCCATTTGCCGTCAATTTTGTTCCACTCGATTTTGCCCAGATTTTCTGCTTCGCAAGTGGGGGGATAGAATTCGCCGCTCGCGCTTGCATCGCTTGCGTTCATCAAATATACTTCGATTTTTGTCGCTTTGTCATCTGGAGTGTCTCCGACTA
>WQXD01000079.1 GCA_009785015.1 Oscillospiraceae bacterium
AAGCCGCGGCCATCGGGTCGATAGCGGCGTCTGCCGGCTTGACGGCGGGTTCTATTTTGACGGGAACATTTCTGTCTGTATTCGAGCCGTCGCCGATCTGCCCGTGCTCGTTATATCCCCAAACCCAGAGGCTGCCGTCGTCCGCCATCGCTATCGTGTGCTCGAAGCCCGCCGAAACTTCGACGAACTTCGTCCCGGCTTTTATCTGCACCGGCGCGGTTTTGTCTTCTGTCGTGCCGTCGCCCAGCTGCCCGTACTTGTTCCACCCCCACGCCCAGAGGCTGCCGTCTTCCGCTATCGCCGCCGTGTGATTGCTGCTCGCCGAAACCTGCGCGAATTTCATTTGGGCTTTTATTTGCGTCGGATTTTGTTTGCCTGCCGTCGTGCCGTCGCCGAGTTGCCCGTACCAGTTATAACCCCATGCCCAGAGATTGCCTTCGCTGTCTATTGCCGCCGTGTAACTGCCGCCCGCCGAAACCTGCGCGAATTTCGTTTGGGCTTTTATTTGCGTCGGATTTTGTTTGCCTGCCGTCGTGCCGTCGCCGAGCTGCCCGGACCCGTTATTCCCCCAGGCCCAGAGGTTGCCGCCGCTGTCGAGCGCCACTGTGTGCGATCCGCCCGCCGAAATTTGGACGAACTTCGTTTTGGACGATATCTGCACCGGAGCGGTTTTGTCTGCCTTCGAACCGTCGCCCAGCTGCCCGTGCAGGTTATTCCCCCAGGCCCAGAGGTTGCCGTCGCTGTCGAGCGCCGCCGTGTGCTGCCAGGTACCCGCAGAAACCTGCGTGAATTTCTTTCCGGACGCTATTTGCACCGGCGCGTTTTTGTTTTCTGTCGTGCCGTCGCCGAGTTGCCCCATGTCGTTTCTTCCCCATGCCCAGAGGCTGCCCTCGCTGTCGAGCGCCAGCGTGTGATATTCGCCCGCTGAAACCTGCGCGAACTTCGTACCGGATGCTGTCTGCACCGGCTCGTTTTTGTTTTTCGCCGTGCCGTCGCCCAGCTGTCCGTACCCGTTATACCCCCACGCCCAGAGGCTGCCGCCGCTGTCGAGCGCCGCCGTATGATAGCTGCCCGCGCCGATTGTATATTTGTAGTCGCCGCTCGTCAGAGGCAGCCCCACCGTGAGCTTGAAATCCAGCTTCGAAACTGCCCCGCCGTCAAATTCGAATGTGATCGTGTGAGTTTTCAATTCGAGCCCTTCGAGATATGCCGCCGTAAGCGTCACTTCGTCGCCGTTGACTTTGTAATCGGTGCCTTCCTTGAATGTGTGGGCGCCGCTTTTGATGCTTTTCAGATTGTGACCGCCCGGATTCACCGTTACGAAGATATCTTCGCCGCTCCCTTTCACGTAGTCCCCCGCCGCAGGGTCGATGGCGGGATCCGTTTTCACCGCCGTCCATTTCGCGTACAGCGTGAAGCCCGATTCCACCGGGTCGTCAAAACTATACCGGACGGTACACCCCGCATCCTCGTGCCACCCTTCGAATTCATAGCCCTCTTTTGCCGGGTCGGCCGGCTCTGCCGGCTTTTCACCCGATTTGACAACCTGAGCGCTCACATTGCCGCCGCCGTCGGTGTCAAATGTTATTGTATATTCCGCCAGCTTTACCGTGACGCCTTCTATCGGGAAAAAGCCGGTATTCGCGCCGTTGGAGTAGGCTATGCCCCCCTGGCCCCCGCCGAGTCCCCATACGGCCGAACCGGCGGGGTCGGAAAATATATCATCCGCCGTTTTCGAGGTATATTCCTTGCCCGGCGCGCCCGGTTTCCACGCGCAGACGATGCCCGCGCCTTCGATTTTGAGTGTTGCGCCGCCGGCTGTGCTGATAACACCGCTGAGGGCCGTTCCCCATGCAAACACAAACCCTCCGCTCACAGTGACAGTGGAATCGCTGCCTTTGATATAAACGGCTTCCTTGTCCGCGGCGCTCACCACGCCCCCGCTTATATCGATGGCGCTGTTTTTTGAGTCGAAAAAATAGATGGTGGGATACGATTTGGATGCGGCGCTCACCGCACCGCCGCTTATATCCACGCTGCAGTTTGTCGTTGTGCCGGCAAAACTGATAGCCGGCCGGTCGTTGGAACTCACCGTGCCGCCGCTTACATTGACGGCTACATTTGTCCCGCTTTCGACGCGGACGGCGTTTTTGCCCGAGTCCGACGCGCGCACCGTGCCGCCGCATATATTTACCGTGGCGTTCACTCCGGAAACACTGATGACATTTCCCGTACTGCTGTTTGCGATATGACCGCCCTCCGCGACTTCAAACGTGCCGCCGCCGGTCAGCTCGATCAAACTGTTGTTGCCGCTGAGCGGCGCCTCATAGATTGCTTTCCAAATGACCGTCACGCCGGCATCGATGTCCAACTTAAGCGGTTTTTTCGTGCCTGTGACCGTACCGGTCACCGTGACTGTACGGCTGCCGGTATCTGCAAAGATAATCAAGCTGTAATCCGGGTAAGCGGCGCGGATTGCGGCCGCCACTGCGTTTTCGTCACCCGCGCTCACAGGCAAAGGGGACGCGAAAGTAAAAACCGACATGATCATCGCCGTTATCAGAACCGCCGCGATAAGTTTTTTTCTTTTCATACATTTTCTCCTTTTTCTGCTTTTTTTTATTATATCATACCGTCTCGAGCCGTGTCAACAATTTTAAATCGTCAAATCGGGCGGCGCGGAAAAAATTTTTATTTTATCCATTGAATTTTGCGTTTTTTCGTGATATAATTAAAAAAACTTTTGTGGTGGAGATATAAGTCAAAGTGGGCGCACGATGGAGATAAACTGGTCGGAAAAAAATATAGCGGAACTCGAGCTCTATTTTTCGACCGATGCGAAAAAGGGGCTGACAAAAGAACAGCACAGAATATCCAAAGCTCAGTACGGGGAAAATATAATAGACTCCGATCTGCTGACCCGGCAGAATTTTTACGGGCTGAAAAGAAAACACAGGAATATAAAGGCCATGCTTTCGGGTTCGGTGGGGATCGTAGGGGTGCTTTACGCGCTTACGCTCGCCATTCTCGCAGTCATGGATTTTGACGTGAACCTTTTTTTGTTTTTGCCTTTTTACGTGTTTTTGGCGGCCTTCTCGTTTTCCTTGAATATGCTGTCCGAAAAAAAATACGAATACCTGTACAAAATCGCGCGCCCGAAGGCATTGGTCATACGCGACAGCAAGAGAAAAAATGTGTTCATCGAAAATATCGTGCCCGGGGACCTCATACTTTTGTCAGCGGGGGATATCGTGCCCGCGGATGCCAGAATTGTCTCGGCCGCGTATTTGTCCTGCGTGCATATAACCGAAAGCGGAACACCGGTCAAAGAGGGGAAAACGGCGGAGATATTGAAGTACAACCCGGCCGAAATACCCGCGAACATCGTGTGCGCGGCGGATGTGGTGGACTACGGCAGCGCCGCGGCCGTGGTGGTCGCCACGGGGGAAAACACGCACATAGCCAAAACGGCGGACGCCGAAATTTCAAAAAACACGGATTTGAACGAGGATATAAACAAGGCCGACCCGGCGGCTGAAGACGAGTATTCGTTCATGCAAAAGCGCGCGCACACCATTTCCAAAATTTTCTTCCTTTTGTCGGTCGCGTTTTCGATGGTCATAATTTTTTCGGGAATAATGCAAAAAAGGGACACTCTCGCGGTGATTATGAGCTGCGCGGCGTTTTTGGCGGCTTGTTTTTCCGAGCAGATCCCGATCATCGCGGATTTCGCCGCGATCCACGGGATGCACAGATCGGCGAAATCCGGCATACTCATCAAAAAAACCGCGATAATAGACGACATAAATGAAATAGACACGATAATCGCCAAAAAGACGGAATCGTTCACCCAAAACAAAATGCTGCTGAAAAAAGTGTCGGATCATGATCCCTCCGGCGGGAATCTGTACGAGATAGGCCATATCTTAAGCTGTATGGCGATGTGCGCGAATGTGGAGCAGCACCGCGGCGGCGCCAAACCCGTATATTCGGGCTCGGCGGTCGACGTGGCGGTGTTTGAGGCGCTGAACAGATGCGGGCTCGGCCATGAAGCGGTGACCAATACATACCAAAAAATCGGGAAAACCATGTACAACCCGAAAAGCGGGATAAAAAGCGCGTATATCATAAAGGACGGCAAAGCGAACCTCATATGCTTCGGCGAGGCCTTCAACATATTGAGCCGCTGCTCCGGGGTAAAAGGGAGCATGCTGGATAAAAGGAGCTTGGATTTCTACAAAGGCAAAATCGACGGGTTGTATAAAGAATACGATTTGGTTATGGCCGTGGCGACAAAGGATTTCGCTTACGGCACAAGGGGCGCTTTGGAGGATGAAACGGATGGCAATCTGGATTTTCTGGGATTTGCGGGTTTTGCCGAGCCGAAGACGCGGGCGGTGTTTGAAAGCATAGACTATCTGAAAAAAAGCGGGGTGGCCCCCGTCATGATCGCGGGCGGGGAAGAGGCATACACCAAAAACGCGGCGCTCAAATTCGGGATAATAAAAAACGCCGAAACGGCGCCTGTCATAGACGACGAATCGCTCTTCTCCATGGGCGACGATATGTTTTTTATCAATGCGGACAAATTCAGGCTGTTTGCCCCGATCGCCACGGAAAACAGGATAAAACTCATAAGGGCGCTCATATTCAAAAACAAGCGGCCCGCCGTGACGGTGAGTCACATCGAGGAAATCTCGCTGATGAACGAGCGCTGTGTGTCCTTTACTTCGGTGAGCGCCGAAACGGGCATTTTAAAAAACAAAGCCTCGGTGATAACCAAAAACCTGACAGTCTCCACCATCGCAAAAACGCTCCAGAACGCCGTTTTGATCTACCGCAACATATGCGGAATCCTGCATTATCTGTCCATGCTGTTTTTTTCGCAGTATCTTCTGATGCTGCTTCCGGTTCTGTCGGGGGGTGAATACATACTGAGCCCGCCGGGGATGATATGGGCCGGGATAGGGGCGGGATACCTGTTCGCGGTCTCGCTGTGCTTCAATGAAAACAACGGCGGCTGGCATACCGCGAGAAACAGGATAAAAAAATACAAAACCCCGAAAAAATACGAGGGGGCAGTGCTCAAAAACGGGTTCGTCTACGCGCTTCTGGCGTTCGCCTGCGCGGTTTCGTGTTTTTTCATATGCCTGACTCTCCGGGACCCCTCGGGAGCCGGCGCGTTTAAAAAATATCTGAGCGCGCCTTTTGCAATTGACCCGAGTATAAAATCCGCGCAGACGGCGGCGCTTGTCTCGTATCTGACTTTGTGCGCGGCGGTCGCGGCGCGGTATATAAAGGGCAGGCGGCCCTTTGATTTCGGGATATTCAAAAACAAGCTCTACGCCGCCGCACTGACGCTGAATCTGGGCGGTATCGCATTTGCGGTTTTTGTGCCGGCCGTCAGGGATTTTTTGGGCTTCGGGGAGATAAGCGCGGGGATGTTCGGCGTTTCGGCGGGTATGGGCGCGCTGTTTGCGGCAGTCACGGTTTTTTTCAAAAAAAATATATTGTCAAAATAAGGAATCAAAAAAATGCATGAAAGAACAATCGCCGCGATAGCGACGCCCAAAGGGACCGGCGGTTTGGCGGTGATACGAATATCGGGCCCCTTAGCTTTTGAGATCGGGGCGAAAATATTTTCGCCCGGCGGCAAAAAATACCGGCATTTTTCAAGTGTCCCCCCGAATACGGCGGTTTTCGGGGATATATCCGGTATCGACCGCGGTATAGCCGTGAAATTCGCCGCCCCGCATTCGTATACCGGCGAAAATACGGTGGAAATCTCGTGCCACGGAGGGCTGTATATATCAAATGCGGTGCTCGGCGCCTCCATCAAAGCCGGGGCGAGCCCGGCCATGGCGGGCGAGTTCACCAAGACCGCCTACCTCAACGGCAAAATTTCGCTCACGGGGGCCGAGGCGGTGGGCAGGCTGATTTGCGCAGCCAACAAAACCGGGGCGAAGCTCGCCCATATGCAGGCAGAAGGCGCCCTGTCCAAAAAAATATCGGAGATATCGGAGAAGATAAAGGACATCATAAGCGAAGTCTACGTCTTCATAGATTACCCCGGGGAAGATTTGGCAGATGTGAGCTCACAGGCCATGTTTGAAAAATCGCTTGCGATAAAAGAAGAGCTCGAAGCTCTTAAAGCGACGTATGGCATCGGAAAAATCATCTCGGACGGGATAAACTGCGCCATCGTGGGCAAGCCCAATTCGGGAAAATCCACCCTGCTCAACATGCTCTCAAAAGACGAAGTGGCGATAACCCACGAAACCCCCGGCACCACGCGCGATATCGTCTTTTCGAGGGTAAACACGGGCGAATTTGTGCTGAATCTGCACGACACGGCGGGCATACGGGAAAATTACGGCGAGATAGAAGGCCTCGGCATAAAAAAAACCCTCGCCAAAATCGGCGAGTGCGAACTCATCATAGGGGTCTTCGATGCGTCCGGTCCGGAGGGCGGAGATTCGGAAATCCTCGGAATTTTAAAGCGCGAGAAAACAAACGGCAAAAAAATAATACCCGTGATAAACAAATGCGACCTGCCGAAGCGCGCAAATTTCGGCGGCGTCGATTTCGGGGCGGTTCCGCTTTTTATCTCGGCGAAGCAAAACAGCGTGCCGGATTCACAGCTCTCCGCCTTTGAGGCAATTGCGAAATACCTCGAAGATATATACAAGCCCGGCAGCTACGGCCTTGATTCGGGGGAAATACTCACGGAGGAGCGCCAATACGCGGAAATCTGCGCCGCCTGCGAGAATCTGGCATCGGCGGTATCGGCGCTCGAATCCGGGTTCACCCCCGACGTCGCGGGCTTTGATCTGGAGCTCGCCGCCAAAAATTTAGACCGCTGCGATTCAAAGGATATATCCGCGGATATAGCGGACAGGATATTTAGAAACTTCTGCGTGGGCAAATAGGGAAAAATTTAAAAAACGGCGCAACATCGAAGCTGCGCCGCCTTTATTTTTGTTTTAATACTTGCGTTTTCTTGCCGCTTCCGATTTTTTCTTGCGTTTTACGCTTGGTTTATCGTAATGCTGTCTTTTTTTCAATTCCGCCAAAACGCCGCTCTTGGCGCAGGACCGCTTGAATCTGCGCAAAGCGCTGTCCAAAGTTTCGTTTTCTTTTACTTTGACTTCTGCCATATACCGTTATCTACCCCCCTCTCGCCCCGCAGAGAGAATCAAAATCATAGCTATATTATACTATATAAAAAAGATAAAGTCAAGGGAGTACAGACAATTTTTTTAAATTTTATATAAAAATTTATACTTTTCCCTTGAAATAGGCCGCGGCCATGAGGTATAATATAAAAAAAGAACTAAGGAGCGTATATATATGCAAAATTATTTCGAAAACGCGAAAATCCAGACCACTTTAAAGGCCGCGGACGACCTGTCCCGCGAGCTTCCCGTCAGCGGCACGGCGGGCGAACCGAAGAAAAACAGACAGGTGGGGCTCTTCTATTTTACCTGGCTCGGCGAGCACGACTACAACGACGGCGACCGGACGCGTTTCGCCCCGCCGTTGGACGTCACTAAAATTCTGGCCGCGAATCCTCGGGCGGGATACGACCCCTCGAGCGGCGTATGGGGAGGGGTGGGCGTGATGCACCACTGGGGCGAGCCGCTCTTCGGGTATTACCACTCGCGCGACGAGTGGGTGATGCGCCGGCATGTGGAAATGCTCACCCACGCCGACATAGATTTTTTGATTCTGGACGCCACCAACACCCTCATATATGAAGAAAACGCGAAAATGCTTCTGCGGTTGACGGATTTTTACAGGGATGAGGGCTGGAACACCCCGAAAGTGGCTTTTTACACGAATACCAGATCGGGCGAGACCGTGCAAAAACTGTATAAAGCGATATATGAGCCCGGCTATATGGCAAATTCATGGTACCGCTTAGAGGGCAAACCGCTTGTGATCGCGGACGCTGCGGACTGCTCGCCCGAAATGCGCTCGTTTTTTACGATACGCGAGTCCCAGTGGCCTAACGAGCCCGCGAAGGCTTCAGGGGGTTGGCCCTGGATGGATTTCGAGTGCCCGCAGCGCGTGTTCTGCGACGCCGACGGCAATCCGGAGATAATAAACGTCTCCGTGGCGCAGCACCCGCAGATATTCCACGGCGACTCGGCCATGTACGGGGAGACGGCGAACCGGGGCCGCTCGTACCACGGCGGCAGGGCGGATTTATTCGACAAGTCATACATATACGGCTTCAACTTCGCGGAACAGTGGGAGCGCGCGATAGAATGCGACACCCCGTTTGTGTTCGTGACCGGCTGGAACGAATGGATAATGGGGCGCTGGGCGGGAAGCCGCCCGGAGCGGCCGATCGGCTTTGTGGACTGCGCGAATGTGGAATATTCGCGCGACTGCGAACCGATGAAGGGCGGCTATTTTGACAATTACTATATGCAGCTGATCTTCTATGTCAGAAAATACAAAGGCGTAAAGCCGATAACCGAAGCCGCAGAAATGACGATCGACATTTCGGGGGACTTCTCTGTTTGGGACGCGGTGGAAACCGAGTACAGGGATTTTTCCAACGGGGCCTGTCCGAGGCATTGCAGCGGCTATGGGGGAATCTACGAGGACGACACCGGAAACAACGAGATAATTTTGTCCAAATGCGCCCACGACGAGACCAACATATATTTTTACGCGAAGGCCTCAAAAGATATAACGGACCCCCTGTACGCGGGCGGCACGTGGCTGAATCTGTATCTCAAAGTAAATACAGACGAACGCGAAAACGCCAAGACCGGATACGACTACATAGCCAACTATTTCCCCTTTTCAAAAAATATGACCTCGCTCGCCGAATTTGCAGACGGCGGATTCGAGATCATGTCGGATTTGGAATACAAATGCGCGGGAAGCGAGTTTATGATCTGCGTCCCGAAGGGGAAAATAGGGCTGGATGGCAAGGGGAGCTTTGAGCTGGAATTCAAATGGGCCGACGCGAAAACGCGGTTTTTGTCGGCTGAGGATTTCTACACCAAGGGCGACTGCGCGCCCATCGGCAGGCTCAACTTTGTCTTCAAGGCATAGCGGCGGGATCAGAATCCGCCTTTGCCGGCTGCCAGCTTCACATCGCCCCTCACGCCCAAATGATCCCCGATTATAATCACAGCGCCGGAAACCGCCTTGATTTTTGCCGCGAAATCCAAGGCTTTTTCCAAGTCGTCCGCGCTTTGCACGATGTTTCCGCAAGCTGTCGCGACTGCGTCGGCCAGGGCGGCCGACTTTGAAAGTATGACCACCGCGTCGGTTTTCCCGAAGCTCAGCGAAGGGCCCACCTTTCCCGAAGAGGTGCATATGCCGAGCGGCGTCTGTTCCGGCGCGATCTCGATCGCCACGCGGCCGGACAAAGCGGACTCGCCGGCGAAGATCCCCACTCGCCTTGCCGAGTTTGATTTCATGTATATATCCCCGCCGTTTTCCACTATCACTTCCCGGCAGAACACGGCCAGCGCCCCGCCCACCGCCTCGGCTATCGCGCCCGCCACGGCGGCCATCGGCCCCACATTCGCGGCAAAGGCGGCCTCCGCCATGACCCCGGCGATTTTCGGGCAGCCGGGAAGCATCTCGCGGGGGGTCAGAGAGGTCAGAAACCCCGGGTCCCTTTTTATATATTCCTCCAAGGGGCGGCGGACGCTTTTGATTATATCTTTGGCGCGGGAAACGAGCTCCGGGGTATACTGGTCGCTTTTGACCGCTATGTCGAGGTCCGTCTCGGCCACGGCGGCATTAAAATGCGTCATATCCGCCTGACGGCAGCCGCGCCTGTAAAAACGGTGCGTATACTCCAAGTTACAGCCGCACCTCCATGGCCTTGGCCGGGCACAGCTTGACGCACAGCTGACATACTATGCAGTTGTTTTCGTCAAAGCACACTTCCATGGACGGGCGCTCGAGATACAGGGCCCCAGTCGGGCAGACGCCCGTGCAGGCGCCGCACATGAAGCATTTATCCTCATTGCGCCTTATCTCCCGGTCAAAACTCTGGACTACGACTCCCGACTGGCGCAGATAATCCATCCCTTCGCAATATCGCTGCCCGCCGACTTCCAGAACCATGATGCCCTGCTTCTGGGGGTTGACGTTGGCCTGGACGATATTGACCACCAAGTCGTAATTCTTGACCAAATTGTAGACTATCGGTTTGGCCGATATATCGGTGCCGAACCGCAAAACGATTTTTTTCGACTCCACAACGCTCATCCCCTTTCTTCAGTCTTTTCTGTTTTTTCATTCAAAAAGTTCAGCTTTACGTTATCTTCCGGGGAGGGGAGCATTTTCACGGGCTGCGTCAGCAAGAAACAATTTTCCGAAATCCAGCTTTTGAGCGTTGCGGCTATCTCTCTGGCCTTCGGCATACTGGACAGCGGAGCGGTCCGCACCTTTTTGCCGTTTACCGTTATTTCGCCGCTTTTTAAATCGGCATAGCTGACCAGGCACAGCACCTCGCCCGATCTGGACGGATACGCGCTCGAGTAATCCACCACCGGCGCGTACAGGTCCCTGTCGCCGAGTGCGGCGTAATACGCGCTTTCCTCGTTCAGTATGGGGATCGGTACGCCCACGCCCACCGCAAGCGAGGCGCCGTACCCGAGGATGCTGAGCCCCAAAAGCCATTTCGGGCTCATCTGCTTGAGATCTCCGATCAGCGCGAGCGTGCCCCCGGCGCTGCCCATCTGCCCTCCGTCCGTTTCGAGCATGGAGGGCGAGTGCTGGGTCCCGTTCCAGGCCACATATCCCACCCCCCCGCCGAGGAAAATTTTCGTCCCGACGCCGATCGCCTTGAAGTGCGGGTCCTTGAACAGCGGGCTCAGCTGCCCCGAGGTCGAGTAGTTGGCGTTTTCCATGTTCGGCCTGAGCATGCCCATGTATGTGTAAATCGTCCGCTCGGACAGATTCACGGCGCAGTTGTAGTTCTGGTAGGCGTTGCGCGGGTTGAAAAGCACGGCCTCGTTGATTTCATCCAAGGTTATCGTCGTCTCTATGCTCCGGCGCGGATAGCAGTCGGTTCCGTAGCTCTGCGCCCTGAGCCTGACCGGGCGCCTTGCGGCCAGGTCTTCGATCACATGGCCGCCGCCGTAGCGGAATTCGCCCGGATGATTTTTGTTGAGCGGGTCGTCGTCGGGGACCTCCGTGGCCCCTATGTAGGCGTCGACGGCCGCGATTCCGGCGTATGCCGAGACCCCGTTGAGCCAGACCTTCTGCATCCTCATTCTGGGCGAAGTGTGGCCGAAGCTCAGAAAGGCGCCCGACGAACACATGGGCGCGAAAGTGCCGGTGGTCACCACGTCCACCTCCGCAGCCGCTTTGGATACTCCTTTTTGTCCGGCCAATTCCGAGAGTTCCTCGGCGGTCACGATGACCGCTTTGCCGGTTTTTATCTTTTCGTTTATTTCGTCATATGTTTTTTCCATAAATACAATATCCGTTTGCTTTCCCTAATCACTTAGACTTTTTTTTCAATGCGGCAAAACCCGCCGAAAGGAGCGCGGCCAAGGCGGTTATCATGAGCGGGTCGCCCGTAGCGGGGGATGGGGGCGCCTGTACGGGGGGAGGAGTTTCGGGGGCGGGATCGCCGCCGCCCGCCGCCGCGGGGGGAGCCGCCGTATCGTTTGCGCCGCTGTCTGGGGCCGGCGCTTCGGGAGCCGCATACGCGCCGCCGAGCGTCATGACGCCGCTGCACGCCGTGGGGGTCGACCACTGCAGATCGTTCCACGGGACGTCGGCGACATATATCTGCGCGCCTCTTCCGCTGCCGTCGATATTGTCGCCTATGCCGAAGTCAAAACCGATCGTCTTGCCTTCGGAAAGGCTGACGCCCCCGGGAAGATGCACTTTGATTTCGACGATGTATCCGTTGGAGTAATTGCCGTCGAGCGGCCCCGCGAAATATTCATGGGCTTCCGAGGCCCATTCGACTCCGCCCCAGTCCATGTCAAACCATATCGCCCCGCTCAATTCCGAACCGTCCGCGGGGACCCTGACTTGCCAGTAGGGGTATCCGTCTTCCGTTCCCACGCTGTCGGTCCCCCAGCTGTCGCCGTTGTCGACCACCGGCGCGCCCAATCCGGCGCCTTTCGCGTTGTTCCAGTCGATATAGATTTCAATGTTGTCCACATTGTGCCCGCCCTCTGTTTCGGAAGTGAAGTTGGGCGTTTTGTCGTAAATCTCGATGTAGTAGTACAAAGCCGAGCCGTCCCAGGCGATCCAGGCGTTTCCGGTGGCGCCGCTCATGCTGTTGGTCCCGTCCCCGTTCTGGAAGAACGAAGCTATGGCGACGGGCCCGCTGTACGCTTCGTCGCGCACCCCGTCTATGGCCGGTGAAGCGTTGTTTACAGTCAGCGAAACGGCCCCCGCAGGAACCGCAAGCGCGAACGCCATTGTCAAAATTACCGCGAATGCCAAAAGTTTTTTCATAAATATACTGCCTCCCTGATATTTTAATCGTGTGTGA
>WQXD01000080.1 GCA_009785015.1 Oscillospiraceae bacterium
CGTCATAAGGCTCATGTATTGCTTGTTTATCGCTATGCCTTGATATGGCTGTAGTAATTATTTTGACTTCTTCGTCATTATATAAATTCATTGTTTTCAATAATATTTCTGCTTGCTCCGCCCCTTTTAACGCATGATTACCGCCGCCGTCGGTTACATTGGCTATGTCGTGTAACATTCCAGAAGTCATGGCAAGTTCTTGGTTCAAATTCCGCTTTAATGCCAATAACGAGCAATAACGCGCCACACTATATATATGCTCAATGAAAAACCGGATTTTTTCCGGTTGCTTTTCGTAAATCAACCTGTCAATTTCATTGCGTAATATTTCAAGCCTGTTTTCCATATCGTAACCTCCGCATACTATATTTTCGTGTGCTGTAAAAAACAATGCTATTTAAAATAAACTGTTGTCATAACAATATCCTTTCTTCCAGCCATTTAGCTACGCCGTCGTTTTCGTTGGAATCACAGATATAATCGGCGGCGGCTTTTACTTCGTCTATGGCATTGGCGACCGCGACTCCGATACCGCAATTTTTCAACATTTCTAAATCGTTCATATCATCACCGAAAGCCACAATCATATCTTTATTAATATTGCAATACTCCGCAACTGCATTGACCGCGTTCCATTTGACCGCGTTGCGGTTTGCAAATCTGTATAAATCTTCACCTGTATACCGCAACATATCGCACATTGGGTAATTCAAGGCTATACGCTCGACTATATTGGGATTTGCGGCAACCAAAGATATTTTTAAATAGCTTAGATTATTTTTAATTGTAAAATCGGTGTACTTATAATGTGACGATTCAGAATCCAACGTATCAAGTCTACTTGTAAGTGCTACGGATTCGTTAATGGCAAGAATTGATGTAATTTCCGGTTCTTTTAAGCAATCACTAATTAATTGAAATGAAATATCGGAAGGAATATCAAATCTATTTATTATTTTATCATATGCAAATGCCAACGCTCCCCCATACCCGATAAATATATCAGGCGTGAACATATCAAGAAATTTAGATGCTGCTTGCGTTGACCTCGCTGTTGCAAAAACTACCCTAATACCTTTGGTTTGACAATTTGAAAGAATAGAAATAGTATAATTTGAAATAGACTTATCACGGCGCAACAACGTATTATCAAGGTCAGTGACAATCATTTTAATGTTCATTCCGCGTCCTCCTTGATGGCTTTGTCGTTAATCAGTTTCACTTTTATATCGTTCAAAATTTGTTCAAAAACCCGTTCCCGTTCCAATGATGTTTTGCCATTTCGCCCCACACTTGCGATTATTATATTCATGTTACCTCCAAAAACCTCTCTACCGCCGCCAAAAGCCTTACATCCGAACCGTCATTCGCCCAATTCGGAAAATCTTTACGCTTACAAATGTTATATAACCCCGCCAAAGAATCCGCTACATCGTCAATAGTGGCTCCGCGTTCATCATATTCGCCGTATGCAGACAGAAACGCCGATTTTGCTTCGCCGCTTAAACTCCAGCATACATTACGGATGTCGGAATAAACATATGATTTATATAACAAATTGTAATCGAACATCAGCGCGCTTGACCCGTCGCGCGCCACTGCCAGATTGGTATAATAAAAATCTGTATAGACGAGGGTTCGCGGTAATTCCATAATGGCGGAGCGGATTTGCTCGAAATGATTTTCGATGACTTGCCAGACCCGCAATCCGCTTGTCCCTGTTTTTTCTTGAATAAACCGTAAATTATCAAGCGTCAGGCTGTCGTATTCATCAATGAAATCGTGCGTATTCACATAGTCCCGTCCGTTTTGGTGGAGGGTTGTATACCATAGAGCGATTTTTTCGGCGATATTCGGATCATTCATATCTTCCGGCGTACCTAAACGATACTCGCTCCGTTCAATATCCTCAATCACAAGAGAGCAATCCGTATGCGCGATCATTTTTAGCGTAGGAACGCCAAACGAGTTAAGAAGCTGGTAATTGGCGATTTCTCGCCGATATTCCTGTTTGTCAAAGCATTTCATCACATAGCTGTCGGTTTCAGTAGTCACCCGCCAAACCGACACGCCGTCTTTATCGCGGATCAACGAAAGACCGTCAAAGGCGATATTCATACGCTGTAGTTCGGATTCCGCGAAGCGTCCGGTGGTTTTGGTAAATTCCGCATCTATTACATCCGCGAAGCGTCCGACAACAGCGTTTTCTGTTTTCTTCTCATCTTTTGAATATTTCGCCGGTTCTTTTCTGATTTGGACAGCTTTCCGCATGGCGTCGGCGTCAGGGCATAATCCGTTATCCAGCGCCCATTCGCCGGCGGCGGTTTTGGCGATGATTTTTCCCGTGCGGAGCGTATATATCCCCCTCGCGATATCCAGCAGCCAACCGACCGAATTGCCATGCTGCCTGGCAGTTTCAACAGAACGGGCAATATCGTCGCGCATCTGCGCGTATGCCGGATAAGTCATTTTTTTGCGAATATCATCGCCGTAAACCAAAATACCGTTGTCCAGCAGTTCGGCCATACCGAAACTGTCCATTTTCCAATTATCCGTTATGCGCTGCCCGCTCGTTCCCCAATATATCGTCCGCTCGCTTTTACCATACAGAAAAGCGTCCGCGGAGAGCATACCGCCCTCGAATAAACGGAAGTACGGACTGCCCGGATAGCGCTCCAACATTGCCTGGCGAAGCCCAACCAGCGTATCCGCTTGCTGCCCGGTGATTTCATGTTCGGTCAAAACGGCAATATCAATATCGCTCCAGCCGAGCTTGAAATCGTCAAGGGCAACCGAGCCGAAAAGATAAATCGTCGGCTTGTTGCCGGCGAGGACAAACGCGATCTCATCTGTCATTATTTGGATGGCTTCGTTTAAAGTCATTTGGAAAAACGTCTCCTTCACTTGCATTATTCACTTGTAATTTTCTATCTTCTCCCTGATCGCTCATCATTTCGCCGCTCTCCATTCTGCGATAAATTGTTCAATCGATTGTTGCCGCTTGCCGCGGTCATCGCTGACGGCCTTTTTCGCCGCATCAAACAATTCTTTGCTGAGAACCCATTGTTCAAAGCATCTTTCCCGCTCGTCGCCGAATAGCGCGAACGCCGTCGCGCCCATCGTGTAGACGTTGGTTATCTCGTCGATTGCCGCGCCGAGTTCAAATTCTTCCGGCGACATGAAGCGCGAGCTGCCCCACATACGACCGATGGGGTTGTTATACGGCGTTTTCGCGTAAAACTCAATGTCGCATAAGACTGTCCGGCCAGCATTGAAGTCGTACATGATACATCCGTCATAGAAATCAACGGCGACATAGCCCTGCTTCGCCGCATGGGCATGGAATTCCGATATTTCATCGAACACACGCCGCCTTGTACCGAGCGGCATTTGCATGAACTTTTCACGCGATCCCGGATATTGCCTGCCCATGCATTCGGCGTCAGTCCACTCGAACACCATTGCGACGCCGCCGCCGATTTCTTCCGCGCTTATAAGCCTTGTCAGGGTCGGGTGCGCCAAATCCCGGTATATGGGTACGGTGCTCTTTATCCTGCCGACGGCTTCTTCCGCGCTCACGCGGCTGCGCTCGGTCGGCGCGCCCGCGAACTTGACGAAATATTTGTTTTCACCGTCGGCTACTCCGAAACAAATATTGCCGGAATCCTGATCGTCATATACTTTGAAAACCTTGCCGTATTTGCCGAGAAACGAAAAATCAAACGGGGCTTTGAGTTTATACGGTACGCCGTCTGTCCATTGAGCGTAAAAGTCTTTGAGATACCACGACGGCACGGGGTTTTTGAAATTGTCCATCCATTTCAGGATATTATTGACAATCTCTGTGCCATCTTCTATTCCGTTTAATCCATACGGGTCGGTCAAAGCCGCCAAAGCGTCGTATGCCAAGTAACAAGCAGAGACATTCCAAAATTCCGGCGGCGGTTCGCCGTTAAAATACCCTTTTATTTGCCCGGTATAAAAACAGGGAAACATTACGGGCATCCATGCCATATTATTCATGTCCCACCACGGATCTCCGTACGACGTATTAAAACTGCTTAAATCAATTACGCTTATTTCCCCGTTCGGCACAACAACTATATTTTCTATATTGTAATCTCCATGAATAAAGGTTTGCGGGCGCGAATCAGTGATGCCGCTGTGTTTTTCTAAATATCGAACAATCCTTGCACCTATATCAGAATGTACCTGCGGTGTAGAATTGTATTCGTCAACCCAAGTTTTCACTTTGCGACGATAACGAACGCCCCACGGTTCGGCAGTTTCCGGTACAGGGATCGAATGAATTTTTCGCAGAACTTCCCCGGCTTTTATTCCCAAAGCATATTGTTCCGCTTCGGACATAAGCGGCAAAACTATGTCAGCTCCTTGACCGTCTATCCACCCCGAAAGCGAGTAAATGTTTTTCCCGTTGCCGCATACACCGAATCCAAACGGCTGCGTTGTCGGAACGCCGTGTTTATAAATTTGTTCTGTCATCATGTAATCAGCTTTTTTACGGTCGTATTCCGCTATGTCCGATACGCGCAAAAACATACGCCGACCGTCAGCGGTTTCTATATAAAACTTTTTATCTTCCGACCAGCCTTTGTTTATTGGCTCAATCTTAACGAAAGCGCTATATTCGGGTATATCGCGTAAAAGTCCTAACACCATATATTTTCTACCATACCAAACGCTTAATTTGATAAACAACTCTTTATATCATACCACAAAGCTGTAAATAATTCCGAGCAGTGCAAATGAAAAATCAGGCAGAAAAAGGTAGGAGTGTGAAGGAGAGATCGCGGTTGCAGAGCCAGTTTTGGAGTTCGCCGTTGAAGGAAGCGGCGGCCACGGAGGCGAAAGCGAAACTGCCATCGTCACTCCAACTCATGCCATTGCGCTTCTGGCGCTTGGACACGATCAGATCGTTGGCCTTCTCCCCCTGGTTGCTCGAGTTCCGTAGCCCTAACTTTTTCCGCAGCGCGTAGCACGGCACATGCTCTCGTATACGCCCCAGATACTCCCTCAAATCCGTGATTTTCGTCCCGTCCTTGATTTTCCCTGCCTCGATGCTACCCAGCACCAGGAGCGCACCCTCCACGTCCCCTCGCCACAATTTCCCCATCATCTCGCCCGCTATTTCGTTCCGCACCTCGCGCCCTCGCAACCCCATACTCAGCTCCCCTCGGCACTTCTTCCCCAGGTGGTACCAGTCCATGATGATTTTGTACCTCGCGTACCCCAGTGTTTCCTTCACCGCACTGTTTATGCTACGCGCTCCGTCCGCGAATATCACTATCTCTCGCCACATCAGCCCGTTGCTCACCAGAAACCCTATCAGCTGCTTTATCGCCCCTGTTACGCTCATGCTGTTCAATATATATCTGCCATTCTCATTCTGCACTTGGATTACTGCGTTATCTACTCGCTTCTTCTGCTTACTTTTTTCGTTTGTTGGTCGTGTTTCACTTTGTCGATTTACTACTACTTCATCTATCGATATATTTACCGACGTCTCTTTTGATTCATAATCGCTTGCTTTATATTCACTTATTTTTATTTCCTTCGCCGCTTCTTCTACTATATTTTCTTCTATATGCTTAATCTCTTCTCGCTTGATTTTGCTACAGTCTATATCTTTTCCATCTTCGCTAATCCCATTTTCAGACAATATCTTATCAACCTTCTCTTCTATCTTGGCCTGTATCTTTTGACCCTCACGCTCTATCGTGTTCCTATATGTCGTCGCCCCGACTCCCTCCTTCTCGTTACGCACCCGGTTCAGTCGCGCTGCCGATCGCCGACAGCTACTTTCCACCGAGCACTCCAGCGCTAGCTCCATGTACCGGTTCGACTTGAACCGCTCCAGCGGCTTCGTCCCCTCATAAAATGTCCGCCCGCTGTCCCATATCTCCCCTTCGCTACTCTTCACCCTGTATGTCTTCGTCTCCAACTCCCCCAGTTCGCTGCTGATCCTGTATGCTACTACTTTAATATCGTCATCACGATGTATCATTTTTTCCGTTTTTTTTTCGACACATATTCCAGATACTCCGATATCGCTTCGTCGCTCACTTCCTTTCGTCCCTCTAATACTGCTGTCTCCAATTCCCCAAACGCTGCGCGAAATCCTTCTGTCTCGATTTCCTCGATGTACGGTACTGATCGTTCGCTTCTTTTGTTCACGATTGTTCTCCCATCTTCATCCATTATTTCTATACTGATTTTCATCTTTTTCATTTTTATCACCTGTTCCGTGCGCGACGGAGCCCCCTACTTTTTTTTCTTGCTGTCATTTTAACCTATTCGCGCGTTTTTGTCAATATGAATCGCGTTTTTTCGCTCAACTTTTTTTTGACCTCCGACTGCTCCGCTTTTTTTTCATTTGCACTGCTCGATCTTTTTTCGCAACAATTTTTGTTTTTAATTAAAATCCTGAAGTACGGGCATTTGCCACCAACCGATAAATCCTTGTCATCATCGCCTTTTCTGAACTTTATAATATCAAACTGTTCTGGGCAATATTTATATAGGAAAGAAATGGGTACACCCATTACACCATCGTAGTCGGAAGGGATAGCATCTGTAAAAGGCACGTCAATAGCATCATAGTTGTCGTATTTATCGTAGTTTTTTTTGCCTTTTATTTCCTTATGTTTACTGGTTTTGAGGTTTTGTTTAATGGTCATAAGTTGCAACGGTTGATGTCGGCGACCGTGGTCAATGTTCGTAAGCCAGATGGTATTGTTGGTTGATACTATTCTGTTTCCTTGCTCATCAATTCTTGCTTCTGAACCATTTAACGGATAACTTTTTGGCACTATAAAACCTTGAAAACTTCTCCCGAATCCTAAACCCATCCACATACGGTTATCTTTTATTAACGGGAAAATTTCTTTGTAGGTAATAGCGTTCATATTGCTGATAATTAAATATTGCTTTTGGGCTTCCGTTGTCCATGCCATGAACTCACGAAACAACGAAAACGGCGGATTTGTTATTATGAAATCGGCTTCATCACGTAAAGCTTTTATCTCATCACTACGAAAATCACCGTCCCCCTCAAGGCGTGTCAATGCGTTCATTTTATTAGTAAGAAGCCATTTAACGTCCGTCAAATCTACTGTGCCGTCGGCATTATAATCAGCAACTTCCGTAATTACTATTTTATGTGGTGTTCTTGTTGTTTTAGTATCTTCCGGCTCATCATCAAACAATGTCAATTGCGTATTCGCAACAGGAGAACCTATGTAGCAAGTTGCAATCAACTTTTTAAGCCCGAAATTATTGAAATGTAATGCAAAATACTTAAAAAAATTACTTTCATAGGGGTCATCGCAAGGACACAAAATCGTTTTATCCTTAAACACATTGAGATTAAATTCCAAGTATGTTTTTACTTCTCTTTCTATGTCAACCCATTGTGTATAAAACTCATCAGCTTTATTTCTTTTTGCTGTTTCAAAAGACTTCGTTGCCATTATTATGCCCATTCCTTATGAATTTTTAAAAGATTACCATTTCGTTTTGGGGAATCAAAGTGAAAAAAACAATGATAATTTCGCTCGTGCTGCCTATCCACGCAATCTCCGCGCCCACATTCTCGCCCACAAAACGCATTGGCAGCATCGTCCGCTCGCTGATGATTTTCGGGGCAATATCCATCGTTTTGCTCTCGCCGTTGGCGATCAGCTCGCGGCTGTCTATCGTCATTTTCACATCGAAATCTATCGCCGAAAGTTCGCCGTACAACAAAGACACTGTCTGCGTTGCGCCGTCCCAGCCGACAGTCCCGCCCATGCCCTCTATAATCGCGCGTATAGGCATCAAAGCGCGGCCGTTTTCGATTATCGGAACTGTGCCGCGCCCGGGGTCGATTTCCATCGTCTCCTCGTTGAACAGCATATTCGGTTCGCCGACTTTCATCAATATGTAATTCTTTTTGTAATCATCGTCGGAGCCGGGTTTCGGCGGTCCTATTATTTTCCCTGAATTTAACGATATTTTTTTGCTGGCTTCTCCCAATACTTCCGGTGTGATTTCGATATTGACGCGGTCAAATCCCGCTTCCTCAATCACCTTGCGGATTGTATAGTAATAATCCGTTTCCGGTTCTACATTCACATCGACGAATTGTCCTTTTGTCAGAGGAAAGTCGCTTATCGATATGCCCTCGGCATTCGGGTCAGTCGAGCGGTATATGCGGTAGCCGTATTGGGCTGTGTTCGGGGTTATGTCCAATTTTATTCCGACTTCGGTTACAAGCGCACTCAGCCTGCCGTTCGCCTCGCCCGGAATGTCAACTTCGAATACTTCATCTGTCACACCGCCGGGCGTACCGCCGCCGTTTTCGCCTTCTGCCGTCAGCTGATAGGAAGTATAGCGGCCCGTCGCACGGCCATACCAATCGCCGCTGATGATCTTTGCGTAATAGACTCCGGCTTTTCCAAAATCCACTTCATAATCCAATGTATACGCGTCTTTCAGCGCGTTGAATTCCGTGCTTTTCGGCCAACCCGGGGCAGGGTATTGGTTGCTGTCGCTGTCAAATATCTGCAAACTGATTACGGCTTTGTCGGCAATCAGATGAAATACGCATTTCATCGGGCTTGGAATGACTATTTTATAAAAATCCGATTCGTCCTGGCTTTTGTCTTCTCTGGCGCCCCCCAATGCTCCCCCGGCTTTCCCGTTGACGGCGAGAGATATTGCTCCGTTTGCGGTATCATTGGGTTCTTTGTCTTCGCCGTATGGACTGACGATTTTTTCCATAATAAACGAATAGTTGAGGACAGGCCCTCCCTTGGTCACCCTGAGCAAATACGAGCCTTTATGTAAATATACAGCGTATTCGGCGACATAGGCTCTTTCAAAGTTGTTATAGTTATGCAGGGTTATGGGGTATCCGTATTTCGCCATGACGCCGCCAAACCAATCGGCAGCCGATCCGACGAATTGATGACTGCCTGTTTTATCGTAAATGTGTATTCTTGTGTCATTCCATGCAGAAGCCTCATCGGCCGCAATACGGTAAGAAACTTTGTACAGTCCGTCGCTTTCGATTTGAACCGAATGCCAGACGTCGGTATCTCCGCCCCCGGGTCTCGTGCCGCTTGCCGTCGTTCCCACGGTGTACAAAATGGCTTCGGCTGCCAATACCTGCACAGGGACAAAAATTCCCGCGCAAAACGCGAAAACCAAAATAACGCTCAAAATTTTTGCTTTCATAAAAACTTATTGCCCTCCAAAAATTATAATTTTTCGTGACTAATCACAGGTTGTCTTTCTAAGGACCGAGTACAAGCCGCAGTTCCCTTGTCTCGCCGTTCCACGAGATTTTGCCGTATTTTTTCAGCGTTTCGAAATCTATCACGATCTGCCCGTTTACGGAAAAACCCGCGGTCAATTTGCCGGACAGATAAGTTTTGATCCCCGTGTAGGCATAGACAGCCCTGAAAGCGCCGGGTTTGCCTGCGGCGTCTGCTGTCATGATGGGAGCAAATGCCTTTTGTTTGCCCGGTTCGACTTTCAATGTCTTCGCCGTGCCGTTCCAGACCACGTCGAAGCCGTACCTCGCCAAATCTTCCACGCCCACCAAAGTTTTTCCCCGGGCGGCGTATGTGGGGATCAAGTGCCCGTTTATGTACGCGGTTATATCGGAGTACACCACATCGCCGAGTTTGGCCCCTATCGGCTGCGGCGGCGCGTGGTGCGGATCTGAGAGCGGATCGAGCGAATACAGGCTGACCGCGCCGTTTTCGCCGATTGCCGCCCAGTGCGCGAGCTTTGTTTTCGGATTGTAACGCAGAACGTCGGCGCCGTTCAGCGAAACGCCGCGGATTTCCCCGGGGGGAGTTATAACTTCGCCTTTGTCGTTTACGACTGCCATGTAAACTTTTTCGGCGTTTTGGCCGCCGGGGTTATATACCTCCCACAATAACAGATATCTTGCCGCGTCTATTTGGACGATTTTCGGCGAGACGGCGTGCTCTGCGTTTTTGTCTGTGTAATCTGTTATCCAGATCGGGCCGCTGACCGCCGACAGTTCTTTGTCCATGACAAGCAAAAACAAATTGCGGGAGCCCGCGGCGGCGGAGCCTTTTTTGTCGTATGTGCCGGCGAATATATATCCGTTCGGCGTTTTCGCCAGTCCGCCCATTTCAGCGCCGGTATAATTTTCGCCTGAACGGCCTTCAAATATAAACGACCCTATTTGCCTGTTGCAGGGCTGCCCCTGAAGGACGCTTTCAAAGCTGAAGGCGCGGGGGTACGCGTCGCCTTGGTCGGCAAACACGAACCCGCCCTCGACGGGCAGGATAAATTGATTGAACGAATGGCTGACATAGGGCATCTTTTTCGCGTTTTCCCCGGTCAAGCGCTCAAAAGTGCCGGTATCTAAAATGAAGCCGTAGGACGCCTGATGGTTTATCCCGTCGCCTGCCACAAACATTTCCCTGGCAAAATAGACCGCAATCATGTCCCCCGATATTTCCATTCTGCACGTTCCGGCGTCAAACGGAATTTTCACGCTTGTGAACCGGTCATTTGTCTGCGCTTCTATCCAAAATTCATTCAATTTTGCCCCGGAGGGGGAATATTTGACCAATACCATATTTTTTTGGGTATACGCGCTTTCGGCGACGTCTTTTGCGTAGAAAATATAATAGTTGTCGTCTTTGTCTTTTGCAAACGCGCCCACTTTATCCAACTCTTTTTTGAAAGTTTGCGCTCTGACAAACTCCGCGTTTGCGGAGTATTCGTAAACTACGGCGTTGTCCGTATCCAAAACGCTGATGCCGCCGTCCGGGTTGACTATGGTCTGCAACTTCGGAACACAGCTCCAATTCTTAAGATAACCGGCGGGAGTTCCGCGGAGCCGTTTGGCGGCTTGTACCGTTGTCAGATCCGGATTATTGGGCGTAAAATAATCCGGCGGCGCCGCGCCCGCCGCCGCAATGGGCATAAAGGCGAGCGCAAAGCCCAAAATCAGCGCAATCGCGCGGCCGGCATGTCTCTTTTTTTCGTTTTTATTGTTTTTCATTTTCACTTCTTTTTTCTGATAAAAAATACGCCGGAGGCCGATACAGCCGATAAAGCCGCGAGGATTGCCATCGGGTCGCCGGTCGCCGGAGCTGCCGGGCTCGCCGGAGCCGGTGTTGGCGCGGGCGCCGGAGCGGGCTCGTCGGCGGCTGCCGCGGGCGCGTTTGCCGCCGCCTCGGCTTCTTTTGCCGCTTCGGCCGCCGCCGCTTCCGCAGCGAGCAGCGCGGCTAAATCAAAAGTGTCCGCCACGAGTACATAATCGCCGCTGTCGCCCCAAGTGGGCGTGTCGGTCTGCGCGAACCCCGGCTGCTGACCGTCGTCCCCGCATGCCCACTCCCAGAATCCGAGCGTGGCGTCGTTGAGCCCCGGGCACCACTGGTCGTTATAGTCTTCCCCCCATACCTGCTGCGTGCAGTGGAACATCGTCAGCCCGTTTTCGAAATCCGCCATCGTCAGCCCGAGCAGCGACAGCTTGATTTTAGCTTCCATTACACTGCCCACCCCCGGAGTAACCACCGTCACGCCTTCGTCGGCCTGGATGATCACCCTGTTGTCGTTGCTGTTTTCAGATCTGTAGCAAAACGCCGGGGCGCCCGGATTGGATTTCGTGCCTGCCTGATAGAACAAGTCGTGCGGTTCGCCGTCTTTGAAAAACCACAAAATCCCGCCGTTGCTCTCATAGGAAAACCTCGGGTCGTCGTGGTAGAATTTGATCCACGGGTTTGCGCGCTCCTCTAAGAAATACAGATACCCGTCTTTGACTTTGATTTTTACGGAAGTGGACAACCCTTTGGGAAGGTCGTCGCGCCGCGGCGTCGGCTGCGCCCGTTCTATCATGACCGCTTCATCCAAAACTATCGCAGTTGCCGCATCCCATTCGCCGGGGTCCACGATTCCGTTGACCCTCGCTTCGCCTATGGGCACCTTTATATCGATGATGTCATATGCGCCCGTTGGGACCGCGAATATCGACCCCATTGCCGTAATCATTATTATTGCCAGGATAATTGCGGTTAATTTGCTTTTTTTCATGTTTTTTGATTCTCCTTTAAAAAATATTTTCAAAAAAAATAGTACCACAAAAAAATAAAAATGTCAAGTGATAATTTACCGGATTGCTGTTTACTTGAAAAAAACTTTATGGTATAATTATGTAAAACATATTTTATATTAAGTCACGAAGTGAAATATTAACGGACGGAGGGGAAAAAAATGTATGTAGGAAATAGGGAGCGAATAGACGTAACGTCGAGCCAATTCGCGGACTTCATAGAAAAAGGCAATTTATACGTCGACAAAACGGCGTTTGTGGAACACATATTGAATGACGCAAGCAGAGTATTGTTGTTCACGCGGCCGCGGCGAATGGGGAAGTCGCTGAACATGAACACGCTGGC
>WQXD01000081.1 GCA_009785015.1 Oscillospiraceae bacterium
CAAAAAGTTTTGGTGTACCAGCTCAAAATCGGCTTCGCTCAAATCGTTTAAACCCATGCGCTTCATCGTGTTTTTCAAAGCCGCCCGGCCCGAACGCGCGGTCAGCACTATTTCCATGTCCTCAAGGCCCACATCTTTGGGATTGATGATCTCATATATGGCCCTCGATTTCAACAGGCCGTCCAAATGGATGCCCGAGGAGTGCGCGAAGGCGTTGTCCCCCGTTATCGCCTTGTTGACCTGCACGTCAAATCCCATCAGGCTGCTCACCATTTTCGAAGTGTTCATGATTTGTTTGGTGTCGATGCCGGAAAATCCGTTGTAGTAGTCCTCGCGCACTTTCAGCCCCATCACAATCTCTTCCAGGGCGGCGTTGCCCGCCCTCTCGCCGATCCCGTTTATTGTGCATTCCACTTTGTCCGCTCCGTTTTTGACCGCGATCAGCGAATTCGCCGAGGCGAGTCCCATATCGTTGTGGCAATGCACCGAGAGCAGCACTTTGTCGCTGATGTCTTTCAGGCGGCGGCTGATCTTGGCTATCAGCTCCCCGAACTGCTCAGTCACCGCGTAGCCCACGGTGTCGGGGATGTTTATTATCGTAGCCCCCGCCTTCACCACCGCTTCGACGGTCCGCCATAAATACTCAAATTCGCTCCGGGAAGCGTCCTCTGTGGAATACTGCACTTCGGGAAGCAGGGTTTTGGCGTACTTCACGGCGTTCACCCCCATTTCCAATATCTCCTCGCCCGTTTTGCAGAATTTTTGCCCGACATGGATGTCCGAGGTGCCCAAAACTATGTGGATCATGGGTTTTTTCGCGTTTTTCACGCTTTCGTAGACCCGGTCGATGTCCTCTTTCACCGCCCTCGCCAGGGCTGTGACCACGGGTTTTTTGACCAATTCGGCGACCGCTTTGACCGCTTCGAAATCGCCCTGCGACGACGAGGGGAAACCCGCCTCTATGAAATCGACGCCCAGCAGTTCGAGCTGTTTGGCTATCCTGAGTTTTTCGCTTAAATTCAGTTTCGCGCCCGGGACCTGTTCGCCGTCCCGCAGCGTCGTGTCAAAGATTTGGATTTTTTTTGTCTTTTCCATTTTGATTTTCCCTCCGTAAATTTATTTTTTTTTCGCAGAGGGAAAAAAGCGACAAAAAAAGCTCCGGCTTTTCCCCCTGCGCGCATAAATCGCGCATAGGGGCGAGGAGCATATATATACAACCACGCGGTACCACCCTAATTTTGGAACTGCGAAAATATTTTCTCGCAGCCTTCTCAATTCCGGCTTCTCAAAAATCCCGAAAATCCCGGAATTTTATTTAAAGCCTTTACCTTAACGCGGCATTCACGGCCGGACCTAAAAGAAATAAATCCTTCGGAAACGGCAACTCCGGGACGAGTTATACACTTATAGTATGCCCTTTTGCCTCGCACCGAACCGGCAAATCTCTGACGCGCCTACAAGTATCGCCCGTATGCGCCGAACACAATACAAGTCTTGTTCCCTTCACAGTTTTTAGTTTTTAAATGTTGTCTTGGTATTATATCAAAGATTCCCGCGTTTGTCAATAGGCAAAAAGCGAAAAAATATACGAAAAACAAGCGCGCTGATTTGTGCAATATGCACAAACCGGCGCACTTTGAAGGTTTTTTTAGCTCACATTATCATTTGGTTTTTTCTTTTTTGAAGGCGGCGGCAAGAGCCGAAACGGCGCAGATTGCGACAAGCGCGAGAATCAGCCAAGTGTCTCCCGTCGTGGGGGCTGCGGGGGTGGGGGCGGGGGTTTCCGGTGCGGGGGCCGCTTCCGCCGGCGGCGCGCTGTCTGCCGCCTGAGGCGGTTCTTCTTCGACTACCACCGGAGCGGGCGCGATACCCGCGAGCGTATCGACGAGGGTGAACTGCTTCCAGTTGTCCAAGCTCCGATCTACCCTCGCGCCGTCCTCGGTCATGCCGTAGCGGACTTGTCCGCCGTTGTCGCCTTCATAATCGAGGGTGTTGAAGTTGTATATCACTTTGTCCCCCGCTTTTCTCGGGTAAGGCATGTTCCACTGGTCGTGTCCGCCCGCGGCGGTGCCGTTTAGGACAAGCCACGGAGCCGTGACTTCGATCGTCCATGTGTCGCCGTTTCTCGAGCCGCCAATCACGAAACCGTCGTACACGGCGGGCATTTCGTCGTTGGCGTCGCCGTCGAAGGGGTCGTAGGCCCAGGTGAACGGTTTCACGTTATCCGCGTATTCGCAGTAGAAATCGGTCCAGATATTCGCCGCGCCGTATGTCGAGCTGTCGGAGTCCTTGCCCTCGGTCTGCGAGTAATCGCCCGACGGGTTGATAAACAGCTGTATCCCGTCGCCTCTGATCGTGTTGTCCCTCGTATCCAGCCCGGATTCCATCTTTTTGGGCGTAAGCGTTATGTCGCCTTTGCAGACCACCGCGAAATAGAAATTTTCCTCGTCCCACATCGTATAAAAATCGTATGTGGGATAATACTCATCTGCGAGACTCGAGCCGGTCGTTATGAAAGGGGGGTCCGCCGCGTCAAGCAGATAATGCCACGCGTTCTGCCATTCGTCGGCGTTGAATATGCCGTCGATCACCGGCGGGGTCTGCGCGTAAGGCACTTCCAAGGGCAGGGGGTCATAGGCGTTCAGCGGTAAAACCGTCACACCGGCGAGCAATGCCGCAGCCAATAAATAAATCGCCGCTTTTTTCATCGTCACAATAAATCCTCCTTATAAAAACAAATTTTCTTACTTGGTTCTCATTTAGAATGATAGCATACAAAGTCCGGTTTGTCAATGACTTTGAGACTTTTTGTAAAAAACATTAAACCGATTTGTGCAATTTGCACAAAAAATATTATTTTATAAAAAAAATCAAAATTTTTCACAAATTCGGTGTATAATTGTAGTTACAGACGCGATATGCGATTTTGGAAGGCAGGCTCTTTTTATGGAAAACAACCGCGGCAATATCGAGACTCTGCCGCCGGCGGCGCGGCAGTATCTCATGTATCTGACTACGATCAGAAGCTGCTCCAAGCTCACAGTCAGGGAATATATATTCGATTTGCGCGTGTTTTTCAGGTTTATGAAGCAGCGCAAACTGAAAACGGATCAGACGGATCAGACGGATCAAATATTCGACGAAATCGACGTCGCGGAGCTGGACCTGGACTTTATAAAATCGATTTCAAAGGAGGATATTTTCGAGTTTTTGTTTTTTATGTCGGAGCAGCGCGACAATATAAACAACTCGAGGGCGAGAAAACTCTCCGCAGTCAAGGGATTTTTCAGATATCTGACCAAGCAGGCTGACAAATTGGATGTAAATCCCGCCGAAACCATCGAATCCCCGACCATACGGCAGGCGCTGCCCAAGTATCTGTCCCTTGAGGAAAGCGTCGCCCTGCTGAATGCCATACAAAACGACGAAAAAAATCAAAACAGGATACGCGATTACCTCATCGTCACCTTGTTTTTGAACTGCGGCATGCGGCTCGCCGAGCTCGTGGGCATAGATTTAAACGACATAGCGGCGGATCATTCCGCCATAAGGGTGCTCGGCAAACGCAAAAAAGAGAGGTTTGTGTACTTAAACGAGCCCTGCAAACAGGCGCTCGCCGATTATCTCGGGCTGCGGAAAAAACAACAATCCCAAAAAGACGAAAACGCGCTCTTCATATCGAGGAACCGGCGCAGGATATCAAACAGCACGGTGCAGAAAATGGTCGATTTGAGCTTTGTGAAAGCGGGGCTCGCCGGCAAGAATTATTCGACGCACAAGCTCCGGCACACGGCCGCCACCCTGATGTACCAAAACGGCGTGGACACACGGGTGCTGCAGGAAATTCTGGGCCATGAGAACCTGAACACCACGCAGATATACACCCACGTGGCAAACCCGCAGCTCCGCGAAGCCGCGAACAGAAACCCATTGGCGAAATTGGCGGAAATCAATAAAAAAACAACGGAGAAAAACAAATGAAAACGAAAAAAAACGCGGCACTCTGCACCTTGGCGCTTTTGGCGCTTTTGACGGGGTTGGTTTTTGGCTCATGCGAGAAACCCGATATTTACGCCCTTGCCGAAAACCTGCTGGGCGATGAGGGGACTTACTCGTTTACAGCGGACCTGAGCGTCAAAATCAAAAACAATTCGAACAAATCGGTTCCCGGCGAATTGATTTTTAAAATCGAAGGACGGGCAAAAAACGGCAGCGCCGAGTTCGACGTCGCGCTCGTCGAAGCCGGCGGGGAGGCTGTGGAATTTCACACCGCCGTGTATAAGCAAAACGGCGTTTTATGGTTTGAAAAGGGAGATCTGCCGAAGATAATCATGGATTTATTGTGCACTACCGGCATGGTCGAGTGGCCCGTTATGGAGGTGTTCGAAAATCTGACCGATTACGAAGACGCTGTCCTGTATGTCGAGCTCGACGGCTTTGACCTGGGCGCTTTCGAACAATACAGCGCTCAGATATCCGACACATTCACCATAAAATCAAACGTCGTATACGATCGTTCGAAAGATTTTGAAATACCGGAATATGAATGGGGGGACGGGCTGAGTTTCGCAAAGATAAGAAATGTAATGGAAAAAGAGCTGCTGAAGCTCCCCTGGTACAGATACAGCGAGCTGTATGTGATCCTCGAGACCGCCGAGGACGGCGCCAACTACATAAACGTACTCGCCTCCCGCGAGCGCGGGGACCGGGAAGTTTTGGAAAAATTGAAAATAGACAGCGATCTGTCAAAGGTCCGGGAAAAACCCGAATCGGTGTATTATGAAAATATCCTTCCCATGAGGTATCTGATGGAGCTTCTCGGCGAGAGCGTGGGCTGGGATGCGGAAAAGAAAACCGCGTACATCGTCAAAGGGGGAAACAGGATATATTACGAAGGGGAGCTCATAAACTCGACGGCGTACATACCCCTCAATCATTTTATCGCCAGAACCGACTATATCGTCAATTCCGTTCACGCGGGGCAGTACATAGAATTCAAGATTTCGAGAAGATAAAAAAAAGATAAAAATTTTTTGCAACCGGGAACTTTTTCGGTTTGAAACGGGTATAATATACATGTAAGGTATTTTTTCTAATTTATTTCAATATTTTAAATTTTTAATTTTCGGAAAGGATGTATGCAATTTATGGAAAAAACCCAAAAAACCCAAAACGCGAAATTTGTCAGGTTTGTCCTGGCGGCTGCGGGCTGCTTCGCGCTGCTCTTTGCGGCCATGGTCGCTTCGGCCACCGCCGTGGCCGCCGCCCCGGCGGAACCGGCCACGGAAGCCGCGACCGCGGTGCCCATCGTGCCGATAAACATCGAAATCGAGGCGACCGCAAACGACGGATACAACGAAAGCCCCGTCGACATCGACGTAAAAATGAAGGAGGCGCTGACGGCCGTAAAAAAAGTGATCGACGTCGACGACAAAACCTACCCGAATTTCAGCTATTACTACTACCCCGACGGCTACGGCAGCGAAACCTGGAACTTCAACTGGTATTCGACCGACGGCAACGCGAACATCAATGTGACCGTTCTGGGCAGCGGCAGGATCTTGTATTACGGCAAATACGAGTATAACGAAAAAAACGATGCCAAGCAGGCGTGGTTCGCCGAGCTGACCAAAGCCCAGGCGGCAAAGCTCGCCGAAACTTTCCTCAAAAAGATGCTGGGCTCCGAATTTGCCGGGTACAGGCTGTATCAGCAGTTTTTGGGCTATCCCTCCGACAGGTACAATTTGGTGTATATACTCGCCAAAAACGGCTACGATTACCCCGAATTCCAGATATACGCGGACGTGGACAAAATCACGGGGGACATCCTGAGTTTTTCAAATTACAACTACACCAACTATAATTACGCCGAAGAGCCCAAATTCGACTATCAGAACACATCGGATGTGATATCGAAAGAGGACGCCTTAAAAGCCTATCTCGAAAAAATAGGCCTCGAGCTCGTATACACGAGCTATTACGACTATGCGGCCAGAGAGCAGAAAGTCCACCCGGTATACAGGCTCAAAAACAATTACGGCGAGTATATAAGCGCGGCGGACGGCAGCGTGGTGGATATAACCGGCGGCTTCTCGGGCATCGTACCTCTGGGTGGGGTAAATGACGCGGCGGCTCCGGAAGCCGAGTCGGCCGGCGGCTATGGGGGAGTGAGTTTCTCCGATGCGGAGCTCGCCGAGCTCGCCAGGGCCAGAAACTATATAACCGCCGAGCAGGCGATCGACATAATGGCGAAGGCTTTCGATCTGGACCCGGCCGGCTTGGAAAATTTGAACAAAAGCACATACCTGCAGTCGGACTACATGGATAAGGACAAATATCTTTGGAGCGTATCGCTGTACTCGTATTCCGACACCACGTATGAAAACCACTACGCCTCCCTCGACGCCGAAACCGGGACGATCATGTATTACTCGGGAGGTTCCTACCCCGTCTACGGTTACGGAAAAGACTATGACTCCGAAGGCCGGTACACCTATGAGGAAGCCAAAGCCATCGTGATGAAAAAAATAAAAGAGCTGTGCCCGAAAAACATAGAGACCGAGTTTGAATTTTCGGCTCAGAGCTACGAAGGGAAAGAGCCCTACTACTATTTCAACTTTACCAGAAAAGTGAACGGGATATTGTTCGAATCCAACAACCTGTATGTGACTTTCGACAACATTTCCGGAAAAATTTCGAGCTATTCCTTCCAGTGGTTCGACAAGGCGGTTTTCCCGAAACTCGACAAATTGGTCTCCCCCGCGAAAGCGCTCGCCAATATCGCCGAGTATGTGGGTTATGACATATGTTACGCCTCGACCGGAATCACCGAAGACGGAAAAATAAACGCGGTTTTGGTTTACAAATTCGGCGGTTCCGTCATGGCCGATCCCTTCACGGGCAAATGCATAGGCTGGGACTTCAAGGAAGCCGCTCTCCCCGAGGCGGAACCCGATTACAAGGACTTGGAAAACCACTGGAACGAAGAGAAGATCTGGAGGCTCACAAACAACGGGATATATGTGTGGGGAGGGGAAAAATTCGACCCCGACGCGGACATAACCCAGGGCGAATTCGTGAGCTACCTGAAGTTCTTTGTGTACAACAGCTATTACTTCACCCGTATGGAATCGAGCATATTCGTCAATGCGTACGCATACAGGCTCATGGAGAGCTACGGCGCCGACGCCGGCAAGATCCTGACAAAACAGGAAGCGGCGAAAATAGTCTGCGAGCTTGCGGGTTACGGCGAATTGGGCCAGCACACCGAGATTTTCAATTATCCGTTCAACGACGACAACTGCGATGAAGCGTACAGGGGCTATGTGGCGATCATAAAGGCGTTCGGGCTCATTCTGGGCGATGACAAAGGCAACTACGACGGCACCAAAAACCTGACGAGGGCCGAAGCCGCTTCGATCATATACAACATAGTCATGACCTTCAGCCGCGGGTAAGAATTTATTAAAAATTAAATAATTTTTAAAAACATATTGACATTTTCTAAATTTTGTGTATAATATAAGTCAGCGGCACAAAATTTTTAGGAGGTAAATTCTCAAAATGAAAAAAATCAGCGTGGCAATTGTTTTCGCGATTCTCTTTTCGATGCTGGCAGTGTTCAGCGTTTCGGCGGTGAAGCCGGAATGGACCTACGACTGCGCAAAATTGGTCATCCCCGTCTCAATCGACGCCAAAGCCGACGGCGCCGACTGGGACGACGCGGTCGCCCTCGTGGTGAACAACGACAGCGAAGTATTCAAAAAGTACGGTTTCTGGCAGAACGGAGGCGCAGACCCCATCCCTTCTTCGATTTTATCCGTCACCTACAAGGTGAAATGGGATGAGAGCTTCCTTTACATCCGCGAAGAGCGCTTCGATACGGCGTTTTCCATCGTTCCCGACGCGGGACCCTGGCCCTGGGAACACTCGGGCACACTGTTCTTCCTCTACTATGACAAAGACGGCGAAGCCCTCGCCAACGGCGAAGGCGAAACGGCCACATGGGATTACTGCTATGAGCCCTTCTGGTCGGGCAGCATACTCTCCGGGCGCGGCCCGGGCAAAGCCCAATTCGCAGCCGAGAACGACGAGGCCGACTGGGCGGATTTTTCGGCGGGCTGGAAAACGGCGGCCAGTTCAAACGGCGACATGTACATATTCGAAGCGGCCATACCCTGGGCGACCATGACCAAAATGTCACAGTTCCCCGCCCCCTCCGAAGGCCTTGAGCTGCGCTTTTCCCCCATTATTTCGGCCTTTCAGACAAAAACCACCGAATCTTTCGGCGACAACTGGAACCAGCTCGACTTCTATGTGGACACCACTTCTCCCGACAACCCCGCGGGTTACGGCAACATGAAGCTGACAGGCGCCATATACACGCCTCCGGCCGCCCCTGAGCCCGACCCCGAGCCCGCAGCGCCGGACCTTCCGGCGGCTGCCCCCGAAGAACCGGCAGCTCCCGCCCCGACCGATCCGGTCACTCCGGCCGCTCCGGTCACCGGCGATTTGGCGCTTGTATTCTTCGCGGCGATGCTTTCGGCCGGCGCCTTCGCGGCAAGACGTTTCGGCAAGGCGAAATAACAATCCCGCAATCCAAAAAAAGGGGGAAGATACCGCTTCCCCCTTTCGCATTCGCAAAAAAACGCAAAAAATTTTAATTTTTTTTAAAAAGTACTTGCAATTTGCAAAAGATTGGTGTATAATAGAAAGGTCGCGGCAAATACGCGGAAATTTTTCGCGGGGGGTTTTGCAAAGCGGCGAGAGTGCGATGAGGCGAAAGGTTGCGTCACGCGGATTACAACGCGTCCGGCGGTAATTTTCGCGGAGTATGTCCGTTATCGGGCGGGGTGTTAGAGGATCGTTGAATAACATAGCGGGCCGGATAACAGCTTGTGTGTCTGTATCCGTGTTTTTTATCCGCAAAAAGAACCGCGCGGGTAAGTTGTCATTTTACGGCACTTGAATTTCTGCCTTGGATGAAAGTGAAAACAAAAACAAAAATTGAACAGGAGGCAAAAAATCAAATGGCAAAGGCGAAAGACAAAATCAGGATAAGGCTGAAATCCTACGACCACACGTTGATCGACGCGGCGGCGGCCAAAATAGTGGAGATCGCGAGGCTTCAGGGAGCCGAAATATCGGGGCCCATTCCGCTGCCTACGGAAAAAGAAATAGTCACCATACTGCGGGCGGTCCATAAATACAAGGATTCGAGGGAACAGTTTGAGTACAGAACGCACAAAAGGCTCATAGACATACTCAGGCCCACACCCAAGACGATATCCGTGCTCCAGGAGCTCGAGCTGCCCGCGGGCGTGGAAATCGAAGTGAAAATTTAAAGGAGGAATAATAAAGATATGAGCAGAATGCCGGCAAAGAAAAGCATTATAGGCAAAAAGCTCGGAATGACGCAGATATTTGTCCCGGCCAACGGGAACGTCGTCCCGGTCACCGTAATAGAGGCGGGGCCGTGCCCGATAATACAGAAAAAAACGCCCGAAAACGACGGATACAGCGCAGTCCAGCTCGGATTTATCGATTATGGGGAAAAGAAAGAGAAAAAAATCATAAAACCCATGAAGGGGCATTTCAAAAAAGCGGGCCTGCCGCCTAAAAGGCACCTCAAGGAATTCAAATTGGAAGACGCCGAAAAACTGAACGCGGGCGACGTCATAAAAGCCGATTCCTTCAAGGAAGGCGAAAAGGTCGACGTCACCGGAATCACGAAAGGGCGCGGATTTTCGGGCGCTGTCAAACGCTGGGGGCTCCATACGCAGCGCAGCACGCACGGCGTGGGTCCCGTTCACAGGCACACGGGCTCCTTGGGAGCCAACAGCGACCCGTCGAGGATCATGAAAAACAAGAAGATGGCCGGCCAGTACGGCCACGAGAAGGTGACAATCCAAAATTTGGAAGTGATAAAAATCGACAAGGAACGAAATCTTATAGCCGTAAAAGGCGCGGTCCCGGGGCCCAGCGGCTCGATAGTGTTTGTCAGGAACACGGTGAAATAGAATTATTCCGGATTATTTTGATTGAATTTTGAAAGGAGAACAAACAATGCCGAATGTAAAAGTAGTGGATATGTCCGGCAATGAAACGGGGACAAAAGAGATTTCAGATGATATATTCGACGCCCGCGTAAACGAGTCCCTCATACACAGCGTCGTGCGGGCCTATCTGTCAAATCAGCGGATCGGCACCCATTCGACCCTGACCAGGGCGGAAGTGAGAGGCGGCGGCGCCAAACCCTGGAGGCAGAAAGGCACGGGCAGGGCGAGGCAGGGCTCCAGAAGGAATCCGCAGTGGACCCACGGCGGCGTGGCTTTCGGGCCGAAACCGAGGAGTTACAGGGTTCAGGTCAACAAGAAGGCGAGAAAGGCGGCCCTGAAGGGCGCTCTCACCTCAAAACTGAAAAACGGCGAATTTATCGTGGTGGACTCCATAACGGCGACCGAATACAAGACCAAAAACATAGTAAATATGCTCGCTTCGCTCGAGGCGGGAAAGAAGGCGCTCATAGTTCTCGGGGAGCACAACGAGAAGCTGATAAAAAGCGCGGCGAATATACCCGGGGTGAAAACGGCGGTGGCGGACAATTTGAACGTCTACGATATAATCAACTGCGGCAAGTTCATAGCTTCGTCGGGCGCCGTAGATAAAATCGAGGAGGTGTACGCATAATGAAAACCGCTCACGACGTGATAATAAGGCCCCTCATAACGGAAAGCAGCATGGATATGGCCAAGGACAAAAAATATTCGTTCAGGGTACAAAAAAACGCCTCCAAGACGGAGATAAAGTATGCAGTCGAAGAGATCTTCAAAGTAAAAGTCAAGGACGTCAACACATTGAATATGCCCGGCAAGAAAAAAAGGCTGGGGGCGCGCCCGCAGGGAAGCACATCCGACTGGAAGAAAGCCATAGTGACCCTTGCCCCGGATTCGTCGTCCATAGCGTTCTTTGACGGTATGTTTTAAGCCGGCTTAGGTGAAATAATAGTGTAAGGAGTAGATGAAAAATGCCCATAATAAAATACAAACCCGTGACGCCCGGCAGGCGCAATATGACAGTCCCGAGTTATGAGGAAATAACCAAAACGACTCCCGAGAGAAGCCTGACGTCGATATTGAAGAAAAAAGCCGGCAGAAACAACACCGGCAAAATCACGGTCCGCCACAGAGGCGGCGGAAATAAAAGAAAATACAGGACAATCGATTTCAAGCGCCTGAGCGCTGAAGCGACGACGGTGAAATCGATAGAGTACGATCCGAACAGGACGGCGTATATAGCGCTGCTCGAGGCCGGATCGGGCAAAAAGAGCTATATCATATCCCCCCAGGGGCTGAAGGCGGGGGACGTCGTGGTGTCGGACGGAGCCGCGGACATAAAGCCCGGAAACGCCCTTCCGATAAAAAACATACCGCTGGGAACGGTCATAAACAACATAGAGCTCACCCCGGGCAAAGGCGCGCAGTTGGTGCGCTCTGCGGGGTCGTCGGCCCAGCTCATGGCAAAGGACGGCGCAATGGCGCAAATCAGGCTGCCTTCGGGCGAGGTAAGGGTAGTCCGGCTCGAATGCAAGGCCACAATCGGACAGGTGGGAAATATCGAGCATGAAAACGTGAGTGTGGGAAAAGCGGGCAAAACGAGGCACAGGGGCATACGCCCGACAGTCAGGGGCTCGGTCATGAATCCCGTGGACCACCCGCACGGCGGCGGCGAGGGCAAATCCCCCATTGGGCACCCGGGACCCATGACCCCGTGGGGCAAGCCGGCCCTGGGTCTCAAAACCAGGAACAAAAAAGCCAAATCGGACAAGCTGATTATAAAACGCAGATACGTGAAGTGATAATAATTTAGGGAGGAGAAAGACCAAAGGTGAGCAGAAGCGTAAAAAAAGGGCCGTTCGTCGAAGCCAAGCTGTATAAAAGAATAGAGGCGATGAACGAAAAAAACGAAAAAAAAGTTCTTAAAACGTGGTCGAGGGCGTCTATGATATTTCCTGAATTTGTGGGGCACACGATCGCAGTTTACGACGGAAGGAAACATGTTCCGGTTTACGTGACGGAAGATATGGTGGGGCACAAACTCGGCGAATTTTCGCCCACGAGAATATTCAGGGGACATTCGGGCTCGAAAACGTCCAACACATCGAAGTGAAAATAACCTAAGGGAGGAAAAATAGAAATGGCTTCCAAAACAGAAGCGAAAGAAGCGAAAGAAG
>WQXD01000082.1 GCA_009785015.1 Oscillospiraceae bacterium
CCCCGGAACAGCATCTGAAGTTTTGTGTTTTTCACTTTTTCGCGGATTTTCCTGAGCCTTATCCAGGGGTCTTCGTTTAAAAACCTGAGGCAGGCGTCAAAAGTCGCGCCGCCCCAGGCCTCAAGCGAATGATAGCCGGCGCCGTCCAATTTTTCGAGTATGGGCAGCATCTGAGCCGTAGTCATCCGCGTGGCGATCAGCGACTGGTGCGAATCCCGCAGCACCGTTTCCGTTATTTTAACTTTTGCCATACTTTAAATCCTCTCTTTACTTCATCTGAGTTTTCAGTTTACCGTGAAAAGCAAATCCCCCGAATTTACGCTCGCGCCCTTGGAGGTATCGACGGAAACTATGACTCCGTCGACTCCCGCGAATATTTCGTTTTCCATTTTCATGGCCTCCAATATGCAAAGAAGGGTGTCGGGTTTTACCGTATCGCCCACTTTGGCGTTTATATTCACGATACTGCCCGGCATAGGGCTTTTTATGCTTATTTTGCCCGCCGCCTTTGCCGAAGGCGGCGGCGCTTTGACCTCCGGACTGCTCGCGGGTTCGGAAGCGGCGGCAGGAGCGGCAGGTACGGGCGCGGGTTTCGGGGCGGTTTTGGCCGCTGTTTCCTCCACTTGAACTTCATATGTTTTTCCGTTTACGGTTATCAAAAATTCTCTCATAACAGTGTATACTCCTTATTTTTTTGTAAATTTATTCACGCATGTTTCCATTCGCTTCTCTTTTTGAAAGAAACCACTCTGAATCCCGAGAGGGGTTTATCCAAAACGGACGCAACCGCCGCCGTTATAACCGCGATTATTTCCGCTTCTTCGGTTTCGGCTGTGTCCTCCGCGGTTTTTAGGGGTATTTGCATGATTTCGGTTTTATCTTCTGCCTTTTTGCCATGTTTTTTTCTTAAAAACCCGAACATTTTCCCAATCACCTCTTACTCATCAAAATCAAAACGGCAGTTTGTTGTATTTTTTCGCGGGCCTCGCCTCTCTTTTCGACTGCAAAAGATAAATCGCCGAAGCTATCATCTGCCTTGTTTGGGCCGGTTCGATTATATTGTCGATATTTCCGCCTGAAGCCGCCTCAATTGGCGAAGATGTTTCAACTTCCCAGATTTCCGTCAGCTGCGCGCGCTTTTTAGAGGGGTCCTGATCGTTTGAAATTTGCTCGCCGTATAGGATTTCGACTGCCGTTTCCGGCGGCAATATGGAAATCCGCGCCGTGGGATACGCCATAACCGCATCTACCCCGAGCCCTTTTGAGCCCATCACGGTGTAGGCCGCGCCATACGCTTTTCCCATATTCACCGTGATCTTCGGGACGCTCGCCATGGAATACGCAGAACCCAGTTTCGCCGCGCTCAGGGCGAAAGGCGAATTTTCGGCTTTTTCGGACACAAGCATGCCCGCCGTGTCGACAAGCGACAAAACGGGGATGTTGAAACTGTCGCATAAATATATAAACCTCGCCGCTTTTTCGCACGCTTTCGGGCAAATTGCGCCGCCGGACTGCTTTGGCTGATTGGCGACGACACCGACGGCCGTGTTCGCTATGCTCACAAAGGCGCAAATCATGTTGGCGGCGTAATTTTCATATACTTCAAACATCTTGCCGTTGTCGGCGATTTCCGAGATGACCTGTTTCATATCGTAGTCATCAGTCAAAACAAAATCCCCGAGGGTTTCGGTCTGCCTGTTTACGTCGTCTTCGACATCCAAATATACATTTTCCTCGAGATTGTTAGAGGGGATGTATTCGACGAGTTCGCGGAGCGAAGCGAACAGCTCTTTTTCATTTTCAAAAACTTTGGCGCACTGGCCGTTTTCGGCCGCGAGCTCCGCGTCCCCCAAATTTTGTCCTGCATTCTCCGTTTTGTTTTTTATGACAAAAGGGGAATTGACAAATATTTTGCCGTTGTTTTTTTCGATAAACACGAAATCCGAAATCGAAGCGATCAAAGCCGCCCCTCCCGCGCAGGTGCCGCATACCGCCGAATACTGCGGCACTACGCCCGAAAGTATCGAGGCTTTGCTCATAATCGCGCCGTAACCGGCCAAGACGTCTATTCCCTCGGTCACATCCACTCCCGACGAGTCGAAAACCGAAACCACCGGCGCGCCGTTTTTTTCCGCCAGACAATAAACCGCGAGGATTTTTTTTACCCCCGCCTCGCTCAACGCGCCCGACATTTTGGAAAAATCCTGAGAATAGGCGAACACAAGCCGCCCGTTGACCGAACCGTAACCCGCCGTTACCCCCTCGTACTGCCCGGCGGCAGCCGATTCGGAAAATTCATTCGCCCTTTTTTTTGTATAGGCGCCCGTTTCGACGAAGGTATTTTCGTCGAATAAAAGAGCCATGCGCTCAGCCGCCGTCTTCCTGCCGCCGCTCGACCGGGAATCATCGAATATCTTTTTTTTCGTCTCCCCGATAAAATCAAGCCTCTTTTGCAAATCCATAAAAAAATCCCCCATCTCTTCAAAATATACCGCGAATTTAAAAATAAAAATCCCGCCCCATCATATATGATACCATACTTTTCGCAACATGGCAACAATTTTATTTAATTGTTTAAAAAAAAGTTGCAAAAGAGAAAAAAATATGATACAATGGAGGGCATATACGATGATTTCTCGGAAAGGCAGAATTTTATGAATGCAAGAGAAAGATGGCTCGCCGCGCTCAGGCTCGAAGCTTTGGACCATTTGCCCTTCTGGCCCAAATTGGACGGCGCGATAGAGCGTTACAACCAAAAAAACGGCAATGGCATGAACATAGCCCAAATGCACGGATACATAGGAAGCGACCGGCACGAAGGGATGGATTCCTGCTGCCGCGACAAAAGAAGGGACACATCGCTCAAAGTTTCGGAAAAAGGCGGACAGCGCGTCACCGAATACATAACCCCGGCGGGCACGCTTTTCTCAGCCGACGAATACGACGAAGAGTCCGTTTCGTGGCACCCGGTAAAAGCGCCGGTGGCAAATCTCGAGGATGTGAAAATAATGACCCGCTGGTATAAGGACTGCGATGCAGAACTCGACCCGGAGGCGAAAAAGGGCTGCGTCGAAATGCTGAAAAGAGCGGACGGCGGCGCCGTATTCGCGACGGGCATAGGCGAATCCCCGCTCATGTTTTTCGTCGAATGGATGGCAGGCGTCGAAAATGCCCATTATCTGCTCGCCGATCACCCCGAAGAAGTGGAGGAATTGTTTTTCGAAATACACAGGGTACTATGCAAAAGGGCGGAAATCACAGCGGAGCACTGCCCGGCGGATATGATATACCTGACTGAAAACACTTCCACCCGGCTCATTTCCCCCGCCCAGTATGAAAAATATTGTTTTAAGCATCTTTGGGACTACGGCGCGGCGTTTGAGCGCTATGACCGCAATCTGGTGCTGCATATGTGCGGGCATCTGAAGGATTTGCTGCCGGTGCTCGCCAAAACAAAAGCGCGCGCCTTCGAAGCCTTTACTGCCCCGCCTTTGGGCGACTGCGCGCTGAGCGACGGGCGCGCCGCCTGTCCCGGCAAATGCCTCATCGGCGGCACTTACGCCATGCTTTGGCTTGAAGACGAGAGGACGATTATACAATTCCTCGAAGAAGAATTCGCGAAACTGCCGCATCTGCGGGGCATCGTGGTCACTTCGGGAGGGGTGATGCCGCCGGCGGCGGATCTCCAAAAAATCAAAAAAGTGGCGGACTGGGTAAAAAACGTAAAATTATAGCGGAAAGGGCAAAAGTTATGAATAAAACAAAACTGTGCATCCTTGTCATACCGATATTGCTGACCTTAGCCATATTTATTTTTTCCGGCTGCGAATCGGCTGAAAACACGCCGCCCCTTACATCGGAAGTTTTTGGCGAGGTCACCAAAGAAAACGAAATAAAAAACGCCGGAGACGCGCCGTATATGGGATATGTTTTTCCCGAAGCCGACTTCGGCGGCTATGAATTCAAGATAAGCAGCATGGTTTTTGACGGGGCGGTAAACGACATAGTGATGGAAAAGGAGGACGGCAACGTCATAAACGACGCGATCTACAAGCGAAACCTGATCGTCGAGGAACAATTCAACATAACGATAAAAAACACGCAGTACCCAAACGGGCAGATGCAGGATGTGATAACCCGCTCCTCCGCAGCCGGCGACAACGCGTTCGATCTCGCTTTCTGCAATACCACCGAAAGCGCTTCCATCGCAGGCAGGGGCATCTTCATGGATCTGTTTAGTATAGATGCGCTGTCCGTGCGTTCCCCGTGGTGGAACCAGAATTTCATAAAAAACGTTTCCATCGGCGGCAAGCTGTATTTCTGTTTATCGGATATAACAGTCCAGCCCAATCAATTGGCCTGGGCGCTCTGTTTCAACAAAACCATAATGAAGGAACTGGAACTTCCGGAACCCTATGAGCTTGTCCGCGAAGGCGCGTGGACTATCGACGCGATGCTCGAACTCATGAAAAAGGGGGCGCGCGACTTAGACGGCGACGGGATTTTCAAAAAAGGCGACCGTTTCGGTTTTACCGCCTTCGACTCCGCGTCCAACGGCTTTTTGAACGGAGCGGACATAAACCCGATTGTAAAGGACGCAAACGATTACCCGACCCTCAACCCGCCGACTGAAAAAGACGATCTCGCCGCCGAAAAATTGAAGAATCTGTTCGATTTTCCCTCCGGAAATTTCTTGCGGGTGACGCAGGGCGACGAATGCGGCTTGTTTATGCAAGGCGAAGCGCTGTTCATATCCAACAATATGACCATGATCGACCGCATAAGGGATATGGACGACGATTTCGGAATATTGCCCTACCCGAAAGCGGACGCGGCGCAGGACGGCTATCACAGCGTGATGGGCACAAACGCGATGTCTTTCGGAATTTTGACGACTGCCTCCGATATCGACCGCACCGGAACTGTGACATGCGCCATGAACGCGGTTTCGGCGGACACGGTGAAACCGGCCTATTTTGAATCCACTTTAAAACGCAAACGCGCGCGCGACGACGAATCGCTCGATATGCTCGAGATCATCGCAGCCACCCGGATCGTAGACGTCGCCCTTATATACAACTGGGGAGGTTTTGCCACGGCGTACAGGGACAATGTGGTTTTGCAAAAAAGCGAAAGCCTGTTCACCGTTTTTGAGCGCAATGCCCAATCCAGCCAGGCGGCAATAGACAAATCATTGAAGGTGTTCGCCGAAATGCAGTAGCGGGATAAAACGGTTGAAACTTACGGGTTTTTGCCGTTTTTCGGTATTTTCCCCGATATGAACCCGACCGCGCAAAATACGCAAAATCCCAAAATGTCCACCACCACAATAGTGGAGCCTACCGGGGTGCCCCGGCCGTTTATCCCTATGACCGAAATCAAAATGCCCGCCACGGAGCACACCACAGAAAATACAACCGCGCATACGGTCACCGCCCTGAAACTCTTGAACACCCTCATGGCGGACAGCGCGGGGAATATGACCAACGCCGAAATCAGAAGCGCCCCGACCAAGTTCATAGCCATCACAATGACCACGGCGATTATGACAGCCAGGATAAAATTATATATTTTTGCCCTGACGCCCGTCGCCGTGGAAAAATCCTCATCGAAGGTGACGGCGAATATCTTGTGGTAAAACAGCAAAAATACCGCAATCACCAAAACCGAAAGAATAAAGCAGACCCATACTTCCCTCTCGCTCAATGTCAGAATCGACATCGAGCCGAACAGCGTGGCGCAGACGTCCCCGGCGAGATTCGAGGATTTTGAAAAGAGATTCATAATGAGATAACCGAAAGCCAGCGTCCCCACGGAAACCATCGCGATGGCGGCGTCCCCCTTGATTTTTGTATTTGGCCCCGTGCGCAGCAGCAAAACCGCGCAGAGTACCGTCACCGGCAGGACCAAAAAAAAATTGTTCGTCAAATCCATCGCCGCCGCAATCGCCACGGCGCCGAAGGCGACGTGCGAGAGCCCGTCCCCGATAAACGAAAACCGCTTGAGCACCAAAGTGACGCCCAAAAGCGAGGAACAAAGCGCGATCAGCACGCCCACAATCAGCGCGTAGCGCACAAACGGATATTGAAAATACAGCGCGAGTTTGTCCGTTATACCCATCATGTCAAATCATCCCCCGCCCCGTCCCCGGATGGGGAACCGGAATATACGCGGCCCGCTTCGCTTTTTTGATAATCCGCCTTCGTGCCGATGAACAAGGCCGAGCCCTCGCCCATGTGCAGAATATGTGAGGCGTATTTCACCGAAGCGCATATGTCATGGGATATTATGATGATGGTGATGCCGTCCTTGTTCAGCTCTCCGATCAAAGCGTACAGCTCCGCGGTCACCTTCGGGTCGAGCCCCGCCGCCGGTTCGTCCAACAGCAATATTTTCCGGGTCGCGCATAAAGCCCGCGCCAGAAGCACCCTTTGCTGCTGCCCGCCGGACAGCTCGCGGTAGCAGCGTTTTGCCAGCGGGGCAATTCCCAGCCTTTCCATATTGTCTTCCGCCATCTGTTTTTCCGCTTTATTATAGAAAGGGCGAAGCCCGCAGCGGTTCAGGCAGCCGGAACGGACAACCTCCCTCACAGATGCGGGAAAATCTTTCTGCACTACGGTCTGCTGGGGCAGATAGCCGATTTCGTCGGGTTCCAGGCCGTCCCCCGTCACAATCCGTCCCGACATCGGCGAATTCAATTTTAATATGGCTTTTATGAGCGTGCTCTTGCCGGAACCGTTCTCCCCTACGACGCACAGGTAGTCCCCCGCGTTCACGGTAAAGGAAAGACCGGAAACCACTGTTTTTCCCTCATACCCCAAAGTCAGGTTTTGACAGGACAACTGCGGCATATATGCCTCCTTGGGTTTTGTAATTTTAATCCACTCCATTTTAACACACCAAAACCGAAATGTCAATATGTAACAAATTATTTTATTATTTCTGCAGAAAGGTATGGTTTTATGAATATAAAAAATGTTTTTTTTGGTTGTTTGCTGCTGTTTTTTGTTTTGCTGTTTGGTTCATGCGACAAAAGTTTGGGTCCGGTTCAAAACGAAAACACCAAAAGCGGCGACGAGATCCAAGACGACGAGCTCCCGGCCGACACCGGCGGCAAAATATTTTATGACGATGTGCCCCAACTTGGTTTCGGCGGATACGAATACAGGGTGCTTGTGGGGACATATGAGAGGGAAAATCAGGATTTGTATCCCGAAGCGGAGATCGGCGAAGTGCTGAACGACGCCATATACGCGCGCAACAAAAAAATCGAGGACCGCTTCGATATCGCTTTTAAGCCGAGTACGATAAATTTATTCGAGCTTCTCTCGACTTTGAAAAAAAATGTAAAAGCGGGAAGCGACGCGTACGACATGTATATGCAAATCGACCGCGACGCCTATACGGCCGCTTCGGAGCGCCTGTTATACCCCGCCGACGAGCTGCCTTACGCGGACCTCACAAAGCCGTACTGGTGCACGGGCTCAAATGAGACGCTGTCGGTCGCGGGCAAGCTGTACTGGGCCTTCAGCGATGAAATGCTTTCGCACTTCGAATACACCGTGACCCTCTATTTCAATAAAAAACAGGTGCAGGATCTGGGCCTTGAAAACATATACGAATTGGTCAGAAACGGAAAATGGACGCACGACAAATTATTCGAATACGCGAAAGCGGCAGTCAAAGACCTCGACGGAGACGGCAAAATCGCCGAAGCGGACAACTGGGGGATCGCCAGCGAAGCCGATTACATGTACGCCTGTTTTACGGTGTGCTCGGGGGTGAACATGGTCGAAAAAGACGGCGGCGACATACCGTATTTCGCCGTGCCCGGAAACCAGAAGTTTTTTGATATAGTGGAGCGGGTCGTCGAGCAGTTTGGAGCCATGGAAGGGATATTCATGAATTCATGGAAAGAAAAACTTTCGGGTTACGGCGGACAGGGGACGAATGCGAGAGTGGGCTTTTTCAGAAACGGGCACAGCCTGTTTTCGGTGGGCGCCCTGCAGGAAATGGTGCAGCTCAGGGACATGCCCGACGATTTCGGGATTGTCCCTTTCCCGAAGTACACCCAAGATCAGCCGCAGTATTACACGCGCGTGATCGGCGGATTCCCGTTCGTGACGCCGAGTACGATCGCAAAGCCGGAAATAGCGGGAGCGGTGATGGAAGCCATGGCGTGTGAAACGCGCAACACGGTAATCCCCGCCTATTACGAATCGGCGCTGAAAAACAAATATTCCCGCGATACGGACACGGCCGAAATGCTCGATTTGATGTTTGTCACGAAAGTATACGATTTGGGCGATACGATCTGGTATTCGCCGATAAGAGTCGAATATACGGGAATATTCGAAAGCGGCAAAAACACGTTTGCCTCGCATACCGAAAAAAACACGGAGAAGTACAATAAAATCATAGAAAAAGCAGTAAACGGTATTCTGGACAATTGAAATCATATCATTATTACCCCGTCGAAGTAAAGCGCCCCCGCAATACGCCCAAACCCAAAGCGCGGCAGTTATCGCAGTTTCATCTGAAACTGATTGTGATAATCGGCCTTGCATTGGCTGTAACCGGCCCGCCGGCTTTTTACGCGGCGAATTTTATGCTGGTTCCCGTAAAGATTCTTCTCGAACCGTCGCTCGAGTATGATTTTTTATCTCCGATCGACGAGGGTCTGTTTATTGCCGAAATATCCGGAAAATACGGGATTATAAACAAGGCGGGCGAAGTCGTCGCGCCGGCGGTTTATGACGAAATCGGCTATTACATTGAAGATCGCAATCCATTTTATGTAAAAAACGGTTTTATCCGGGTCGTAAAAGATTACAAACACGGCCTGATTGACACATCCGGAAAAATAATTTTCCCGTTGATTTACGACTATATAGGCGAATTTCATGAAGAAATGGCGAGAATCGGGCTGGAGGGCAAATGGGGCTATATAGATATAAACGGCAATTTTGCCATCGATTTGATTTATGATGGCGCTTTTGATTTCTCCGAGGGACTCGCAATGGTAAAACGCGGGGATCATTATTTTGGATTTATAGATAAAACCGGCGAAATCGTCATACCGTTTATTTACAACGGCATAAGTTATGATGCGGAATTCAAAAACGGCCTGATTGTGATGAGAATATTTGAAGATGGATACGGGGTGATAGATAAGACCGGAAATATCGTTATCCCGTTTGAATACTCGGGAATACAATATAACCATTACGCCGATGAGATTTATTTTCAAGCGGGAAAATTCGACGAAGTAAACCAAAGCGCCCGCCGGACAAGTTTTTTTGACGAATACGGCGAAATAATGTTGGAAATAAACGATGGGGAATATGACGATATAGGGCATTTGAGCGGGGGGCTTTTGGCCGTGAAGAAAGACGAAAAATGGGGATATATAAACAAAGCAGGCGAAATCGTCGCGCCCTTTATATATATCTATACCGGATATTTTAATCAAGGGCTCGCGGTGGTGGGGCTTGGCGGAAAAAATCCCCGTCCCGGCAATTTCAAAATAAAATACGGAATGATAGATACCAGCGGGAAAGAAGTCGTGCCTTGCGAATATGACGGGATTTTTAACTACGATGATTTCACAGTGGGAGAAGCGATACTCGTCATGAAATCCATACCGGACCCGGGCGGAAAAACGGTCCAAAAATACGGATACATAAACAAAACGGGCGATGAAATCATTTCGCCGATTTACGACGATCCGATCCGGTTTGAATATGGGCTGGCGCAAGTCAACAAAGGAGGTAAGCAAGGGGTCATAAATCCAAAAGGCGACATTGTGACAGAATTGATATACGAGGATATAGCCATTGTCAATGAGCGGTTGATATTCGCGCGAAAAAACGGCAAATGGGGGTTGTTGAACACAAAAGGCGATATTGTCCTGGATTACGATTACGAGCAAATCACCAAACGCCGCAATGGAAAATTGCTGGGTATCAAAAAAGACGGCTTGTGGGGAATATTGGAAATAAAGTGAATATTCATAGATAGTTAGGATTATTTTGTAAAAAAATAATGTATTGACAAATACCGATGAAAAATGATATAATTTACAATAATAATAACGATATTTTGTTATACGGAGGTTTTTTTGATGAATATGCAACGGAGCACCCCTGAAAAACAGGGGGTAAGATCGCGGGCTGTCATGGATTTTTTGAATAAGATCGAGGCGGAAACCCAGGAGCTTCACTCTTTTATGCTGTTAAAAAACGGCAAAGTGATAAGCGAATGCTGGTGGGAACCCTACGCCCCGCAGTACAGGCATCAGCTGTTTTCACTCAGCAAAAGTTTCACATCGACCGCCATCGGGCTCGCGGCAAACGAAGGGCTTTTGACAGTCGATACGCTCGTAACCGATATCTTCAAAAAAGAAGTTGAAGAGCTCGGCAATGGCATCGACCAAAAAATGAAAAAAATGACGGTCAAAAACCTTTTGACTATGGCCACGGGCATGGAATATGAAAATTGGGGATTTGGAGACAATGAAACAAACAACATCAAGAATTTTTTGTCGTCGCATATAAAAAACGAACCCGGCAGCGTATTTTTCTATCACACGCTCGCCACATATATGCAGTCGGCGATCATAACAAGGCTCACAGGGCAAAAACTCGCCGATTATCTCTCGCCCCGTCTTTTCGGCCCGCTCGGCATCGAGCCGCGCTGGGAAGAAGACAATTTCAATATAAACTACGGGGGATTCGGATTGAATATAAAAACCGAGGATATAGCCAAATTGGGCCAGCTGTATCTTCAAAAAGGGCTCTGGAACGGCAGGCGGCTGATTCCGGAAGCCTGGATAGAAGAGGCCACAGCCAAGCAAATCGAAAACGCCGCTCCCGGCGACGCCGGCAACTGGTCGTTTGGCTACGGGTATCAGTTCTGGCGGTGCAAGCCGGAAGGCGTCTACAGGGGAGATGGGGCGATGGGGCAGTTTTGCATAGTGATGCCCGGCGAAAACGCCGTCGTCGCAATTACGAGCAATTCCGATATGAGTAAAGTCATGGATTTGGTCTGGGAGATTTTATGGCCCGCGCTCAAAGAAAGCAATGAACCGAGCGGCGACAGGGCGGAATATGACAAATTAAAACAAATGCAAAAAAATCTGTCGCATTTAAAAAACAAAATAAATTTTGCGGCTCCCCCCTTTCCGAAAATCAATGGCGAATACAAAAACGAAAATATCGGCGCTTTTCTGGACGTCGGCGAAACGGAGGGGGTATTGCATTTGAAATACAAAAATCTTTCCTCGGCTTACAGATTCAAAAAAGGCGAATGGGCCGACAACGCCTCGGAATATATATTCGGCGGCGAACAGCAAAGCAAGCTGTTTTTGAGATGCAAAATCCACGGCGAATGGAAACCTCAAAAAAACGCGCTTGATTTGACTGTCTGGCACTATGAAACCCCGAATAAATTTCATATCAGCTTACAATTTAACAAAAACAAAACAAAATTGACAATTGAAATCGAAGAATTCAACCGGATCGAAGAAACCGCCAAAACGAATTAATCTAAATCAAAACTTTTAAGGAGAAAAAACATGAAAAACGGAATGGTAATGCAGCGAAATCAAGATAACCTCTGCGAGATATATTTGGAAGGCGACGTCCCCCCGGCCAATATTTCGTACAAAAACGCGAATGGGGACTTTGAGTTTTTGTCGCCTGAAAGGGCCGGCCAAAACAAGTGGAAACTATGCGGAATACCTGCGGGCGGGCCCTATGAAATCGAAGCCGGCGGGCAGACTTACCGGGATATTTACGTGGGGGACGTCTGGATATTGGGCGGCCAGTCGAATATGGAAGGGGTAGGCTGGCTCACGGCTGAAGACGAACAGTTTGCCAAGTGTCCCGATTCGGACGTCCGCGCGCTGTACATGGACGACACCTGGGGTCCCGCGTGCCACCCGCTTCATAATCTGGGCATAGCAGTCGACGGCGTGCACGCTAAACTAGGCGCCGGTCCCCGGCCCATGTTCAACAGCGTCGGGCCCGGGCTGGAATTTGCCCTGAAGATGAAAGCTCTCACGGGCGTACCCCAGGGGGTGCTGTGCTGCGCCCACGGCGGTACTTCGATGGAGCAGTGGTCGCCCGC
>WQXD01000083.1 GCA_009785015.1 Oscillospiraceae bacterium
AATAACCGCGATAAAAATAAGGCTCGGGCTCGTGATAGGTTTCGGCGCGCTGTTCGGGATCTTGAATCTCATCTGGTGGGCGGTGTTCGGGCTTGTCCCGAACGGCGAATCGACGCCCAAAAGTTCGCTGCTTTTTATCGTTCCCGCGTACGCGATCGATTACAGCTGCATAGAAAGCGAAATCCCGGAAAAAGAAGATTTTCCGGAAGATGCCGCCGAAGCAAAAGATACGGAACAGGAAGCGGAAATTGCCGAAATCGTCGCAAATTCCATAATTTTGAGGATCGGCAGCCCGAAAGCTTTGGTAGGGGGCAGTCTCTGCCATATCGACGAAGAAAACAAATATCTCTCCCCGTTCATAGACGAAAACGACCGGACCCTTGTCCCCGTCAGGTTCATCGCCGAAACTTTGGGGTTTGGCGTCGAATTCGACTTTGAAACGGATTCAAAAAAAATAATGATCGGCGGCGATACGGACGATATGATGACGGAAGCCCGGAATTTGCCGCTCGTGATGTATATCGGGGAAAATATCCTCGAAGCGGGCGAGCTTTTTATCGAAATGGATACCGCTCCCGTGCTGACTTTTGAAGGCCGCACTTTTATTCCGGCGAGGCCTTTTGCCGAAAGCCTTTCCATCAACGTTTTCTACGCGGAATCCGAGCGGGTCATAATAATCACGGATTTGGATATCGGCGACGCGGAGCCGGCCGCGAAAAAAGCGGCGGAGAGCCTGCCCGTCTGGCCGATAGACATGCTTAAAGTTTTGAAAGAATGGAAAAACTGGCCCGCGAACCCCGACGGGACATATCACGCGGGGGCGGATTTCGCCATCGCCGAGGGCAGCGGCGTATATGCGGCGCACAGCGGCGCCGTCGAGGATGTTTTGGATTTGGGCAATATCAGCTACGGAAAATACATAATCGTAAAATCCGTGATAGGCGGCAAGGCGCGGTATATATATTACGGCCATCTGAGCGAGCAATCGGTGAAAAAAGGCGACAACGTGAGAGCGGGGGACATAATAGGCAAGACGGGGAACACCGGCAACTCGACGGGGCCGCACCTGCACTTTGAAGTCCGGGACGAAAACAAGACCCACGGCTCGGCGGCAAACCCGTCATTGGACCCGTACGATTATCTGCCTTAAAAATCAAAATAATAATAACGGAGGCGCGGCATATTTATGAAACTCGGCATAATAGGGCTCCCGAATGTGGGGAAAAGCACGCTTTTCAACGCCCTGACAAACACAAAGGCCGAAACGGCCAATTACCAGTTCAGCACGATAACCGCCAATGTCGGCACGGTAAACGTGCCGGACGAAAGACTCGATTTTTTGACGAACTTGAACAAATCCCAAAAGACCGTCCCCGCCTTTATCGAATTTTCGGATATAGCCGGGCTCGTGCAGGGCGCTTCCAAGGGTGAAGGCCTCGGCAACAAATTTTTGGCGAGCATACGCGAAGTCGACGCAGTCGTCCATGTGGTGCGCTGTTTTGAGGACGAAAAAATAATACACATAAGCGACTCCATCGATCCCGTCCGCGACGTCGAAATCGTCAATATGGAACTGATCTACGCCGACATGGAACTCGCGGAACGGAGGGTCGAACGCGCAAAAAAAGCGATGAAGAGCGATAAATCCGCGGAAAAAGAGGCGAAGCTCTTCGAAGAGCTTTTGGACGTTTTAAACGAGGGCAAATCCGCGCGCTCCGTAAATTACACGCCGGAACAGCTGGCAATTCTGGAGACTTGTCCGCTTTTGTCGCGAAAAAAGATAATCTATGTGGCAAATGTGAGCGAGGACGACGCCGCCGGGATAGAAAACGGCGGAAGCGGGAGCGTATATTACCGTAAATTAAACGAATTGGCGAAATCCGAAAACGCCGAGATAATCCCGGTGTGCGCGAAAACGGAGGCAGAAATAAACGAACTTCCCGAAATTGAGCGAAAGGAATTTTTAAGAGAGCTCGGAATAAAAAAACCGGGGCTCGAAAAGCTGATACAGGCGAGCTACAGGCTGCTCGGGCTCATATCGTATCTGACCTCCGGCCCCAAGGAAACCAAGGCCTGGACGATAAAAAAGGGGGCAAAAGCCCCCGAAGCCGCCGGGAAAATACACAGCGACATTGAAAAAGGCTTTATCAGGGCCGAAACGGTGGCCTTTGCCGATCTGCATGAATGCGGCACGATGGCCGCCGCGAAAGAGAAGGGCGTCTTGCGCAGTGAGGGAAAGGAATACGTGGTCTCTGACGGCGATGTGATCTTGTTCCGGTTCAATGTGTGATGATAAATGCGGAGATAAAAAATTATGGATGAATTTGCAAATTTCAAAAATCTGGAATTTAAATTATACGAATGCCTCTCGCAGATCCGTTCCATGTGCGCCTCCAAGGAAATACCCGGCGTCCGCGAGCTTGACGATGTGCTCGAAAGGATTAAAACGCGGATTTTTTCGATTGCCGTCATGGGCGAATTCAAACGCGGCAAGAGCACCTTTATCAACGCTTTACTGGGGACGCGCCTGCTGCCCGCGGACGTCACGCCTACGACGGCGACCGTCAACCGGATTATTTACGGCGACGAACCCGGCGTCACCATAAAATACAAAGACGGAAAAGAGACGCCGGTGGCCCTTTCCCAACTCTCGGAATACGTAACCAAGCTGACAGAAGAGGCCGAGCGCCGCGCGGCGGAAATCGAATCGGCGGTCATACGCTATCCGACCGCGCTTTGCGCGAACCATATTGAAATAATCGATACCCCGGGCCTCAACGACGACGCGGCGATGACCGAAGTATCAATGTCGGTAGCAAAGCGCGTTGACGCGGTTATTCTTGTGATCTCCGCCCTTTCGCCGTTCTCGGAATTGGAAACAATGTTCGCCGCCCGTCTTGTGGCCATGGAAAATATCGACGCGCTGTTTTTTGTCGTCAGTTTTATCGATCAGATCGATGAGCCTGAACGCGAACCGTTTCTCGAAAAGTTAAAAGGCCGGATTGTCAAAGCCTTGCATTCGGAGCTTGAACAGTCGGGGGCGCTCGACGCGAAGTCGGAAAAAATACTGGGCGATTTGAATTTGTGCGCGGTGAGTTCCACGGCGGCATTGGACGCGCTGACGCGCGGCGACAACAGGCTGTTGAAAAAAAGCAATTTGGAAACCCTGAAAACAAACCTTTTTCAATTTCTTACGGCTTCACAGGGTTATTCGCTGATACAAAAATCGCGCGCGGCAGCATCCAAGTATTGCGCTTTGCTCAATTCGGCAAATTCAAAAACGGCCGAAAAGCTCGAAGTCAGATCCGAATGGTTTAAAACAGCCGGAGCGCGGCTGATTTTTTACCGGGATCAGGGAGAGGCGGAATTTCGCGGGCTCCGCGGGCGGTTCGACGATATCAGCAGCGGCATTGTCCAGAAAATCAACCGGGAAAAAAACGCGTGCGCGAAACGCTGCATGGGGGTTATGGGCGGCATGGAAGCGTTTGACGAATTTTGCCGTTTTACGGATTTTACGATTTCAGAGAGCGAAACAATCAACAGCGGCCTGACAGCTGAACTCATATCCTCGGTAAAAGAGTCAATGCGTTCGGTTTCTGAAGATTTCAACAGTTTGGCGAGGGGCATAGTCGACGAGGTTCTGTCGGCGAACTTTGAAGCATCCGGCAAAAAACTGCGTTCGCTTGGTTGCTTTTCAGCTGATTTCGATATAACGCGCGCCGTTTGGCCGCCCGGTTTCAAATGGATGGCGGATGAAAGCGCTCCGCCGGGTCAGATGGCATGGTTGGCCAAGATAAACGCGAGTTTTAGGGCGTTTGTGGAAAACTGGACAAAATACATAGACGAATTATTCGGTATGTGGGAAAACTGGATCGGCATCGAACAAAGCCGCGTTGTCCGGCCTCTGCTCGGCGAACTCGAAAAAACGCATATGACGCATAACGCCCAAAAAAACCTGATGTTAAAATCGTTGGAAAAAGAACGCGCCAAATTGGACGAAATCCAAAAAATAATCGATTGAAAATAATTATGGGAGGAAAATCATGAAAAACAAAATCAGCGGATTCGGCGATTATCGGAAGCTTGTGATCGATGTATGTTCGTATCTCGGCAAACTGAAAGAGTTCTGCGATGAATTGGGATTGGATAACAGCGGTCAGGTGATCAGCGAAGTTCTCGAGCGTGTTTCAAACCAGGCGTTTTCGATTGCGATAGTGGGCGAGTTCAAGCGCGGCAAAAGCACGCTGATAAACGCCCTGCTCGGACAAGATGTCCTTCCGACCGATATTCTGCCGTGTTCGGCGACGCTGAACCGTATAACTTACGGCATCGCGCCTTCGGTCGAGGTCCGATTCAAAGACGGAAATATCGACAGAGTCGATATCAACCGGCTCACCGACTACGTGACCAAACTCACGCCCGAGGCCGAACAGCTTTCGGCAAACGTCTCGGAAGCGACTGTCTACTATCCGGTAAATTACTGCATGAACAATGTCGATATCATCGATACTCCGGGCCTCAACGACGACAAAAATATGACCGATGTGACATTATCGGTGCTGCCTCGCTCAGACGCCGCGATCATGACGATTATGGCTACGTCGCCGTTTTCCGATTATGAACGCGACTTTTTGGAAAACAAATTGCTCACCAGCGATATGGGGCGCGTATTGTTCGTCGTCACCCGCATTGACAGTTTTGACGACGAAGACGATGTCCAAAAAGTGCTCGCCTCCATCACCGGCCGTATCGAAAAATACACGATGGACAAAGCCGCCAAAACCTATGGAGCCGATTCTCCCGAGTATGCCGTATTCAAGCGCAAAATCGGCAAACCCAAGGTGTACGGCATATCGGCGAAACAAGCGGTCAAGGGAAAACTCACGGGCAACAATGACCTGCTGGAACGCAGCCGTTTTCCGGATTTTGAAAAAGCCCTTGAAAATTTCCTCACGGAAGAGCGCGGCTCGGTTCTGCTTCAGGTCCCCTTGAACCGCGCCGTTTCGGGCGCGGCTGAAATATTAAAAACGATCGAATTGCGCGAGAACGCGCTTTCGATGAAAAAAGAAGAATTTGAGGCGAAACACGCCGAGGCGCTGGCGGAGCTTGAGAATGTGCGCGTAAAAAAACGCGCGGAACTCAACCGCCTGACGGATTCCGCAGAGGCGAGTTTTCAAAATATGCAGCCGCTGCTCGACAATTTCTGGGGAGAAGTGTCCGACACAGCCGAGGCGGTTGTTTACAATTCCCCAATAACCGACGACGATATCAAAAAAGACCGCGCAGAGGCGACCCAGCAGCGGTTAGCCGAAGAGATTTCCCGCGCGGTATCGATAAAAGCGCAGGAATTCACCGAACGGGTGCAGGTCGAAATCGAACGGAATGTCGCAGCGGATGTCGGCAAATCAGGCGCGTTCGCGCAGTATCTCTCCGAATCGCTGGGGAATATACATCATATGTTCGCCGGCGGCGGCAATGTGATCCAAACAAAGGATATGGCGATAGGCGGCGCGCTTTCATGGCTCGGAGGATTCGGCATCGGCGGCGCGTATATGGGATTCAAGCAAGGGGGCTGGAAAGGCGCGCTTGCCGGCGGCGCTGCGGGCGTTGCGGGAGCTGTAGGGGCGAGTGTCGGTATTGCCGCGATTGCGGGCGCTGTGGGTCTGACCATCGCCGGACCGGCGCTTTTGGTGGCGGGCGCCATTACGGCGGTCGCCTCGGTGTTTTCATCCAAATTCGTTTTGAAAAAATTCTTCAATAACAACGCAGTTCCGAAATTCCGCGAATCATTTGCCGAAGCGGTTCGCAGCCAGATCGGCGAATTCCGCAAAAACGGGGATTTCATCGAACAGATACGCTCGCAGGTATTCGGAGCTTACGGGCAAATCAAAGAGAACGTCGAGCGCGACACCGAAACCGTACTGCGCGACACCGAACAGACTCTGTCGTCAATCAAAGAACAGCTCACCGCCGACAAAGTCGCAAGCGAACACGAAAAAGAACGCTTGCTGGCTATGGCGGCCGAGTGCCGCGCGATAATCGACGAAGCCCAACGTCTGAACAATATGCTCATACCCGAAGAAAACGAGGAGGAGACGCTTTGATGATGGATCCGGTAAATCCGAACCCGACCGACGCGGTGGATATAAGCCTGCAAAAATATATTTCGGCGCGCGAGAAAACCTCGCGGGCGCATATGGAAAAAGGCGTGCCCGATTACGCGTTTGATCTCGACATTGAAATGCGGCGAAAAATAGACGCCATACCGTTCATGTACAAATTTTTCGAATATATCATGAAAACTCATATGCCGAAGATCCGTCAGCAGCTGAATCTCGACTGCATACTCACCGGTCCGAACCAATATCCGGAAATCTACGAAATGGGTGAGGAATGCGCCCGGCGCCTCGGCATCGGGATTCCGAAGATGTATGTCAAATATGACCCGTATATGAACGCATCCGCTCACGCATTTGACGATTCGGAGCCCATTATCGTACTGCACACCAGTTTGATAGACGCGATGACGCCCGGCGAATTGAAAATGATCATCGGTCACGAGTGCGGACACATACACAACAACCATATGACATACAAACAGGCCGGCGAGATCATACTCGCAGTCACAGCGGGCGCCGCGAAAGCGATCGTTCCCGGATTGCGGCCCTTTATAACCTTGTTTACCTCCGGGGTGCGGGTGCTGTTCCAGGATTGGTCGCGCTGCGCGGAAATAACATGCGACCGGGCGGGAATCATAAACGCCGATAACGCCCTTGAGGCGATCATGGCGCAGGCGAAGATAAAAACAGGAGGAATAGAGGCCTTAAACGGCATAAACCTCGACGAGTATGTGCGCCAGATCGACGATTCGCAATCGACGCCCGGACGTCTTCTCGAAATTCTCAATACGCATCCCGCATCGCAGAAGCGGATACTCGCCGGCAAATTGTTCTCGCAGTGCGAAATTCTGTATAAATGGCGGCCCGAGTGGAAAACCCCGGACATGGTTGTTTTGCCTAAATCGCTGACTGACAAGAAGTGCCGTGAATTTATTTCGGTATTTCGCAGCGCGAAAAAATCCGATAAGGGGGCGAAAATATGAATGGCGGCAATGAAGAACGTTTTTACGAGGAACGGCTGGTCGCGGACGCCGAGGCGACGCAAAAGGCGCTGACTGAGGCACTCGACGAATTGGATGTCATACGTTCAGGCGCCGCCGCGCGAGGTGTCATGGGAGCGGAGTTTTCCGAGTGGCTGCGCAAGGCCTCCGCAGATATAAAGCACAGGCAAAACGATACATTCAATATAGTGGTGGTCGGCGATTTCAAACGCGGCAAATCCACGCTCGTCAACGCGCTGCTCGGCGAGGATGCGGTGCATGCCGGCGCCACGCCCGAGACGGCCACCTTGAACCGCATAACATGGGACAAAGAGCGCTCAATTGAAGCAGTCCTCAAAAACAAGCGCAAAGTCACGCTTTCCCGCGACGAATTGAAACGCGAAAATCTTGAAAAAATTATGCCGAATCTGCCTTCGCCGATCGGATATATAGATATAAAAATCCCGCTGGAAATTTTAAAAGATGTGCGCGTTGTGGATACCCCGGGCATCGGCGATCTGTTGAAACAGTTTGACAATTTGGTGCGGGATTATATCCTGTTTGCCGACGCGGTGATTTATGTCGTCTCCGCGCTGTCGCCGTTGTCGGAAACCGAGCAGGCGTTTTTGTGCGCGGCGATCCTGCCTCAAAATGTGTCAAAATTGTTTGTAGTCATAAATATGTGCGACTGCCTCGACGACGAAAGCGAAGTAGAGAGGATCACCGCGTTGATAAGAGAGCGCACAGAGCGCATCTTCACCCAAAGCTATATCTATCCGGTCAGCGCGCTCGACGAGGTGTGCCGCCTCAAGAATTTGCAGCGTCCCAACAAAAAGCTCGAACATATGCTGGGTGCGTCGTTTGACGAACTGCGAACTTCAATCAATTCGCAAATACTCGACTGCCGGGATATAATACAGGTTGACCGGCTCAGTTCCATGCTGCGCCGGCTTTTCGCGGAGATGGAGGCCAAAATCGCCATGCTGGAATCCGCGCTGGAAATCGAAGCGGGAAACTACTCGAAGATTTTGGGGGACTATGAAAACCAAAACTCCGACCTTGTCCGTGAAATTGAAGCCCATAAAACGCGGATCCATGTCGCCGTGTCCGATATGCGCCGCGAAGCGGAAGGCTGGATGTCCGCCTTTATGGAACGCATGAAAGGCGAGGTACAGAAGGCGAATGTATTTAAATTGGAACAGCTTGAAAAGCATTTCCATTTCTATTTCATAGACATGGTGCGCGAAGCGCTGATGCAGTGCGCCCAAACGCACTCCCGCAAGGTTTCCGAAATGATGGATGAAAGCATACAGGCGCTGTGGGATACCGCCGCTCAAAAGTCGCTGAACCGCAAAATCGCGTCGGTTTCGTCCGGTATAAAATGGACTTCCTTCGACAGCGTTATGATGGGAGCGGCCACCGCAGGCGAGGCGCTGCCGGACTTGGGGCTGCTGACTTTGATAGGGCAAGCCGCCCTCGGATTCGCGAAATCAAAAGGCGCCCCGAAACGCACGGACGTCTATACGGAAAATATCCTCGGAAATTACCCGCAAATCACCGGACAGGTTTTGCCGCAAGTGGAAAAGATATACGCGGATTTCAACGGATACGTCGATTCGCAGCTGGAGGAATCCTATCAAAAGAGGCTTGATGAGTCGGTAAACGCCATCAAACAGGCTCAGGACATCTCAAAGCGCAGCGGCGCCGAACGCGACGAGGCGCTCGCGGCGCTTGAGCAGCTGAAATCCGAAGTAAAACGTCTTTCAGAATTATTTTAGCGGAGGTGGTGGCCGATGATGATATGCAAAAAATGCAAAGCCGAAATGCCTGACGATACATATTTCTGCGAAAAGTGCGGCGAGCTGATGTATGGACAGGACGGCGAAGCCGCCGATGTGAAGAGCGAGGGCAAATATTGTCATTCATGCGGCGATAAATTGAGTCCCGCGGCGGTTTTTTGCCCCAAATGCGGAACAAAACAGGAGCCCGGTAACGCGCTTGCCGCTCCGGGTATGAATGACGCGCCGCAGCCGCAGCTTGCTCCCGCGGCTTTTGCCGACTCCTCAAATAACAAATTGGGTGAATTCAATGTCTCGATAAACAGCGTTTCCTCCATAAGAAAACTGATCGGCGTCACGAACATGGGCAAATTGTCGGTTTTTAACAACCGCCTCGAATTCAAGCCGGGCGCGCTCAATGTGTTCGACACGGTTATTACCATACCGGCAAGTGAAATTACCGCAGTCAATATTGTCAGTGTTTATGGCTTTCAAAACGGCGTCCAGGTTGTTTTGCGTTCGGGCCAGGAACATATTTTTATACCTACCGTATGGGAAAGGGACCGGCTGATCGAATTGATCCGCTCTCAGCTAAGCGGATGAAACATTTTGACAAATTTGCCAAATATAAGGAGAAAAACATGGATAATTTGGCCCGGCAGAAAAGATACACCTATGCGGATTATTTGACGTGGAAGGGCGATGTCCGTTATGAGATTATAGACGGTACAGCCTACGCGATGGCGGGCCCGTCACAAGCGCATCAGAGAATAACCAAGAAATTAGTCAGGCAGTTCGACGATTTTTTGAGGGGCAAAACTTGCGAAGTATTTCATGCCCCCCTTGATGTGCGCCTTAATGCAAACAGTTTTGACGATGTTGTGGTACAGCCCGATATATTCGTAGTGTGCGAACAATCAAAACATAGCGGAAGAAGCGTCAGGGGCGCGCCGGATTTGATAATTGAAATATTATCGCCGTATAATGCGCGCCATGATACATTTATAAAATTCCGGCAGTATCAAAAGGCGGGGGTAAAAGAATACTGGATAGCCGACCCCATACGCAGGACTGTCGAAGTATATATACTGCAAAACGGAAAATATGGAGTAGGCAGCGTTTACAGAGATGATGACGTTGTCCCGGTCCATATTTTAGAGGGGTGTAAAATAAATTTGGCCGAAGTATTCTATGACAGCATTGAGCCGGAAGAAGATGATGAATCGGAAATAAGAAACAATATAATCCGGGCGTTAAAGGCGAGCGGCGTAAACATGAGCGACGAGCAGGTGGAGAAAGCCGTTAAAATTTTGGAATCCGGCCAAAATATTTTTTAGAAATCTCGTATAACTTCCTTTTTTATCTCCATGCGCATGGTTTTTTGCGGGTTCACGATTTGGCATACCCGCAAATCGCCGTAAAGGGCGATAGCGAGCGCGGCATCGGCAGGCTTTTGGCCGTGGTATGTTTCGAGTATGTAACGCATATCCGAAATTGCCAGCTCGCTCGCCTTTTCCATTGTTTCGGCGGACGCCGCGGTCGAAATGATTTCTTTTGACATCACCAGAGGCCTGTGTATCTTCATATTTTTGTTCACTCTCACGGTGATATCGACTTCGGCGCAAATTTCAACGCCCTGGCCGAACACCTCGCCGTCGCCCATAATTCCGTGAATATCTCCGATGCCGAAGAGCGCCCCTTCGACAAACACGGGCAAATATACCGTGGCCCCTGCGGTTACGGCGTTGTTGTCCATGTTGCCGCCGTGGTCGCCCGCTTCCACGGTGAGCCCCGAGTGCCCTTTGAAATTTTCAAAATGATCGGCGACGCCGATGACGCCGATCATAGGTCTCGCAGGCAGTATTTTGTCATTATGCAATATATGCAAACTGCCGCCGGACAGCGCCTCAACTTCGATATACTCCCGTCCGCTGCGGCTCGGAACGTTTAAAAATCCCCTGCCGGCCAATTTGATATCGTGTATTTCGATTTCAAGCGTATCTTCCGGCATCGCCTCCTTTACATAGATGGGGCCGGTCGCGGGATTTGCGTGCGATATGACGTATTCCCTCGTCAATTTACCGTCGCGGTCGTCAGCGGATCTGCCAAATAAAGCGTCAAGGGTTTCCAATGTCAGCCTGCCGCCCGACGAAATTTCGGCGCACGGCTGGATTTCCGGAATAAACCGGTTATATATTTTATCTCTTGTTATTCTCATGATCGGCTCCTTTTTTTTAATCGAAAATAAACTCGCCCCTGTAGTTTGAATAGTTGTATTCCTGATACCGTTTCCTGCCGCCAAACGCCAATTTCGACGGATTGTCCTCCTGGGTGTATATATACATCATCCCCTCGTTCCAGCATAGGATTTCTTCGCGTTCGTCTCCGAATAGATCGGCCGCGTCGCAGCATAACTCGGGGTGCCCGTCGTTTGGAAACTCCACGACGCGATCGCCGCAGCCGTCATACAGCCCGCCGAATTTCGAACTCGCGGAATAGAGCGCGAGTATTTTGCCGTCCGCGCTCCAGGATACGGGGGTTATAATGTTGCCGTTTGCCCACGGCTCAAATGAAAACAGCTTGTTTCCCCTGCAGTCATAATAGGCGACAATACCCGTATTGCGCCAGAAAGTAGTCACGCATATTTCAAGCCCCGGCAATTCGGGGCAATAATTCGCGACGCTTACTCTCTGCGCGTGCCCGAGTTTATCCTGCGCGATTATGAATCCGTTTTGATCCGCGAGTATAAATCCGTCCTCGCCGGAAGCGAGGGCGATTTGATATTTTTTGTTTCCGGGGTCGAATCTGCCTATCACTATTTCGTCGACATGGCAGTCCATGCCCGGCAGCTCCCAGATCAATTTGCCGTCTGCGTCAAAAAGCGAATGGCCCGCCAGGAGTTCGTCCCTGCCGTCGCCGTTTATATCAAAGGCATACGGAAAATGCCCGCAGTTTACATATCGGTGCCACAATAACCCGAAATTTTCGTCATAGGCCCAAATGTTGTTATACCTGTCTTTGACCAATATATCGGAAGGGCGCCTTTTGCCGGAAAAATTGCATATCCTGATACTGTCAGCCACGATTCTATCGAGAATTGTATTCTGATATATCTTATACCTGTCGTGTTTTACCGATTTCGGCGCAGGGACACAATATTTTGTCATCCCGGTTGACGCGTCCGCC
>WQXD01000084.1 GCA_009785015.1 Oscillospiraceae bacterium
AAGACAATATTGATTTTGCCAAGTCCTACAAAACATATCTCGATTTTTGGACCGGCATCGAATCTGCGGAAAGCCTGAAAGCGCATTTGGAAAAGTGCGGCTATTATTGGTCGGTTCCGGTGGCAACCGGGAACGCATATTATATCGTCAATATAGAAAAAGGATTGCCGTTGTCAGATGAAAGCGTGCCGTATTTGAGTGAATACGATATAAAAACCATAAAAGAAAATGAAGGAAAATGGATTATAGGGAGCATTGGATATTTTTTCGATGAATTAACGCCGTATGAATATTTACAAAAATACAGCGATGACAGCGGACTGGATATAGTTCGTAAAAACAATATGTATCTTGTCGGCGCGGGCCCGACAAATATAAACGGCGCATTGATATTGACCGGCGAGAACCAAGGGTATGTAAAAGTAATCGCAGCACGAGAGGATTTCGATAAAAAAATGATCGACCCGATTTTTGACAATCTCATCGATGTGGATTTTTTCGTGGATATTGCCATTGAAAATTCAAGAATTCATAGAGCTGATGAAAATGGCGTATTGCCATCAAGCGCCGGAATAAATCTTGACGATTATAAAAATATGTTGACATCCGGCGATTATTTTTACAAAGAATTTTCCGGTTCTGTTGGATTTATTGTTTTGATTTCTTCTTTATCATTTTTATGTTTAGTGACAGTATGCATTATCATACAAAAAAGCACAAAAAAAGTTAAACAGGCAAATTAAAAACTATTACTCAGCCTTGACTAAACCGCACCGTATGAGAGGAAAGGTTATATGGTTATATGAATGATCACAAATGGCATTACAAAACAATCCGGGAGCTAAAACAGGAATTGGACGGCTTGGGCCTGTATCTGCCTTTTTCCGAGGATTTGTCCGCGCTTTCAAAACCGCTTGAAATCGGGGGCAGGACAATACCGAACCGCATCGTATATCAGCCCATGGAGGGCGCCGACAGCCATACCGACGGCAGCCCGGGCGAGGGGACCGTAGAACGGTACAAAAATTTTGCCCGGGGCGGCCCGGGCATCATCTGGGTCGAAGCGGTGCCGGTTTTGCCGGAGGCCCGGGGCAATCCCCGCCAGCTCTATCTCCACGAAGAAAACCTGCCGCATTTCACCAAATTTGTGGATGATATGCGGACCGAATGTTTCAGGGAAAACAACCGTGAAGTCTTTATTGTCATACAATTCACCCACAGCGGGCGCTATTCGCGCCCCCAAGGGACGCCTGCGCCCGTCATCGCCTTCCACAATCCGCAGATCGAAGAAACCCATCCCGCGCCGGACAACGCCGTTATAAGCGACGAAGGACTGAAACGCTACGAGGAAGCCATGGGGAAATCCGCCGCCCTGGCCCAAAAGGCGGGGTTCGACGGTGCCGAAGTCAAGTGCTGCCACGGCTATCTCGCCTCGGAATTTTTGAGCGCGCGCGAACGCTTTGGTCTGTACGGGGGCTGTTTTGAAAACCGGGCGCGTCTTTTTTTGAACTGCATAGAAAGCGCCCGCGCAAATACGACAAGCGCTTTTACGATCACCTCGCGGCTGAATATATACGACGGCCTTCCGCACCCCTGGGGATTCGGGGCCTCGGAGGACGGATTGCCGGATTTGGAAGAGCCGCTGCGCTTGATCGAAATATTGAATAAGGGCAAAATGAAACTTTTGAACCTCACCATGGGGATCTCCTGCCGCTTTCATTTGATAGCTCCGAGGGACAACGCGCCGGAACACCCCCTTGCGGCAGTCTCCCGGATGCAGGCTTTGGCAAAAAAAATAAAAGACGCCAATAAAGATATGGCAATCGTCACTTCAATGTACAGTTATCTGCGGCAGTTTTCGCCCATGTGCGCCGCCGGCTCGATTGCCGAAGGGATTTCGGACATGGCGGGGTACGGGCGGCTGACATTTGCTTATCCGGACGCCGCAAGGGATATTCTCTCCGGCAAATTCGATGAAAACAAAATATGCCTGTGCTGCCCCCAATGCGGGTATCCCTGCCGGATCAGGGGCAGGGAAAAGCCCTGATAAATCAATCGATCTGCACGATCATATCGTCAAAAGCGGGGACGACGCCGTGCGGCGCCAAACGCTCGCATAGCTGCCCGTGGGTGCCGTGCAGGGTTTTTGCCATATGCGAAACCATGAATTTTTTGCAGTGATCCCGCAGGCTCGCCGCCATTTCCAGCACCATATGTATGTTGTTGTGCTCAAATACGCGGTAATCCCCGTATGTGTCCCCGATTGTGCAGTCGAATATGAGCACGTCGGGCCTAAATGAACAAATGGCGCGGTATGTTTCATAAAAAAACCAACACCCGTCGCACGCGTAAAACAACCGTTTGCCCGCGGCGTTTTCGACTGCGATGTGATTTGCGCCTTCGCATGTCCCGTGATTTGCCGTGTGGGCGGTGATCGTATGGCTTCCGGCCCTTGTTGGCGCGCCCCGCTCCAAAGCGCAGTACACCGCGCCGTTTTCGCGCAGTTTTCCGACGGTTTCGCCGTCGTAATGATCCGGGTGCGAGTGGGTGTTTACAATATAACGCACGCCCTGCGTCAGGTTCTGATAGCCGAAAGTTTCGGCGAACTCAAATACGCACGGCCCGGGGTCGATCAGCAGTATATCGTCGACAAGAAGCGACGAAAAACGCCGACAGTCGATATCGCGCGTTTTCGGCGCGTCCCACCAGTCGGCGGCTCCCGTTCCCAAAAAATGCAGTTTCATAAAAAATTGAAACCTCTGATTTTATCGATTTCGTTTTGGCTGCGGTTTTTGTACGCCGTCAGCTCCTCCATGTTGTACTTTGCCGCGGCCTCCCGCGCGCTGATACCGGGAGCTGCTGCCCGCAATGTAAACCACGATTCGCGCTGAAGCCATACATCGGACTCTATTTTCCCCGCATAGTCTTCCAGAAGTTTCGCCCTCTTGTCCCAGTTGTAATTTTCATGGAATATACAGCGGTCCAAATCGAGCGTCACCCTGCTTATATTCACCCCGCCGGGGGTTTTTTGATAATATATCTCTTCGCCCGTTATGTCGTATACGATGCAGTCAGAGCAGAGAGTCGATGTTACGATGATATAGTTGTAGTTGATGGCGTGGGCCTGGAGGCTCATGCCGGCGCTGTAGGCGCTCGACCACAGAACGATTTCCGCGCCGTTACGGGAGAGTCTGCCAAAGACGTCGGGGAAATTGGCGTCGAAGCAGATAGCCATTCCCACTTTGCCGAAATCCGTTTCGAATACCGGCGCCTCCCGGCCCGTGGCGCAGGCGGGTTCGAGCTCGAATTCGCTCCAAAACGGGTAGACTTTATGGTACACGCCGCATATCTCGCCCTTTCGCCCGATGAGCACGGACGAATTAAGCCTGTCTTCCTCTTCGTTTTTTGTATAAATGGGAAAAACGATATACACCCCGTGGCGGGCGGCGATTTCCGAAATATGCCCGACCTGGCTCCCGTCGAGCGTTTCGATTAAATCGTTGCCCGTGCACGCCTCCGGCAGCAAAATCAAATCGACGCCTTTTTTTGCTTCGTCGTCCACAATACCGATAAATTCGCCAAGCGGCCGCTGGCTGAACCCTATGCTTGTTATCCGCGCTTTGCGCCCTGTTTCGCTCATAATTTTTTATCCTGCCCTTTTAGAGCTTTTGGCGAAATACGAGCCTGTCGCCGAAACTGCAAGGGACACAGCCGACAAAATCACAAACAGCATCGTACCGTCGCCGGTTTTCGGGTTGAATTTCGCGTTTTGCTGCTCGCGGGGCGCTTCAGCCAAGACTTCCGCCGGCCCGTCGTCTGCAAATACATCGTCTGCCAGCCCGTCTTCTGCCAATTCGTCATCCGCCGCTTCACTTTCGCCTTCTGTCAACTCATCGTCTGCCGCTTCCTCGGCAGGCTCGTCGCCGGCGATTGTGTCCTGTGCAAAAGGCGGCGGCACGGGTTTGCTTTCCGGGATGAATGAGTTTGCAGATGATCCGTTGTCTGTTACCATTCCGCCGGCGAGGGGGCTGTCCTCCATTATCGTGCCAAAAACCGTTCCGAACGCGAACACAAGCGACAATATCAGAACAAACGAAATAAATTTAAACATTTTTACCATAAAATCACAACTCTCCTTTGTAATATTTTTATTTTCAATTATGACGCGCAGCCTCATTTGATTGTATTATAGCGCAAATCGATCGAAATGTCAACAGTTATCGGCAAAAAAACCAAAAACATTTGTCACACGTCGTCGGATGCGCCGTAATCCCCGAACATGCCGCTGCCCGATATTATCGTGCCGTTTTCCCCTATGCCGCCGTTTTCCGCCAAAAACCTGTCTGCGGTGTATTCGAGGTCCTCATCCGTTTCAGACAGGCTGCCCCCTTCGCCGAAACCGTCGTCGTCGATGAAATCTTCATCGCCTTCACCGGGGTCCTCATCGTAAACCACTGTGGTCCCGAGCACTTTTGTCCCGGGTTTTATATGCGGGAGATTGACTTCCCCCGCGGTTTTTTTGCCGGATGCAATCCGTTCGAGCTCGCGCAGTTCCATGTTTTTCGCTTCCTCGCTGCCTGCTCCGGCCACGCGGATGTCCCGGTATGACTGCAGCCCGGTTCCCGCGGGGATCAGCTTGCCTATTATCACATTTTCCTTTAAGCCCAGCAGTTCATCCACTTTGCCTTTTATGGCGGCTTCCGTGAGCACTTTCGTGGTTTCCTGGAAAGAAGCGGCGGATAAGAATGATTCGGTGGAGAGGGAAGCTTTGGTTATACCCAGCAGCACCGGCGAAAAAGAGGCGAGCCGCAGGTCCTCCCCCGCGTCGATTTGTCTTTGGATCCTCTCATTTTCATCTTCGAATTCGATGCCGTCCACAAGCGAGCCGTACAGAAGCAGCGTGTCCCCCGCGTCTTCGACTCTGACTTTCCTGGTCATCTGACGGGCGATGACCTCGATATGCTTGTCGTTTATCTCGACTGACTGGCCCCTGTATACCCGCTGTATTTCCTTTATGATGTAGTCGTAAACTGCGTCAAGCCCTATTATTTTTGTTATGTCCGCGGGGGCCAGGTCTCCTTCTGTGAGCGGAGTGCCCTTTTCGATATATTCGCCCGTCTCGACCAAAACTTTTATGCCCACGGGCGAAGAATATATTTTTTCTTCCCCGGAAGCGGGATCGGTTATCGTTATGTGCCTGTTGCGCTTCACTTCGACGATGTTCACATAGCCCGCGATTTCGCCGAGTATGGCCGCTTTTTTGGGACGGCGCGCCTCAAACAGTTCTTCCACTCTGGGAAGGCCCTGCGTGATGTTGGCGCTGGAAATCCCCCCGGTATGGAAGGTGCGCATGGTGAGCTGGGTGCCCGGCTCTCCGATGGACTGCGCCGCTATGATACCCACCGATTCCCCGATGTTGACCGGTTTGCCGGTGGCCAAATCCGACCCGTAGCAGTGTACGCAGACCCCGCTGCGCGAGCGGCACCTCAAAATGGACCGCACATAAACTTTTTTTATACCCGCCCCGATGATATCTTTGATGTGGGATTCGGATATCATGGTGTCATCTTCGGTCAGGATTTCGCCTGTTTCCGGGTGGACGATGGAACCGATGGTATATCTGCCGATCAAACGGTCCTTAAAGGGCTCGAGTACTTCGTTTCCCTCTTTTATCTCCGAAACCCAAAGCCCCTCTTTGGTGCGGCAGTCCTCGGAATGGATGATGACTTCCTGGGAGACGTCCACGAGCCTGCGCGTGAGATAGCCCGAATCGGCCGTTCTGAGCGCGGTGTCCGAGAGACTTTTTCTGGAACCTCTCGACGCGATGAAATACTCGAGTATGTTGAGCCCTTCCCGGAAATTCGATTTTATCGGCATTTCGATGGTCTGGCCGGTAGTGGAGAACATAAGCCCCCTCATCCCGGCGAGCTGCCTCATCTGGTTGACCGTGCCCCTCGCCCCCGAGTGCGACATCATATATATCGGATTATACCTGTCGAGATAGGCCTGCAGCGCGGTGGTGACCGCTTTGGTGGTGTTTTCCCAGGTATCCAGCACGTTTTTGGAGCGCTCGTCCTCGGTGAGTTCGCCCATGGCGAAGAAGTTGTTGATTTCCTCGACTTTTTTTTCGGCGGCTTCCACCAAGGTATACTTTTCGGGCGGGATGGTCATGTCGGAGACGGCGATCGTTATCGCGCCCTTCGTGGAATATTTGAAACCCAGATTTTTTATCTGGTCGAGCACAAGGGCGGTTTGCGAAGTTCCGTGGTGTTTTATGCAGCGGTCTATTATTTCCTTGAGTTCTTTTGAAGTGGTCTCGAAATCGATTTCCAAATCGTGCTGTTTTTCCGTGTCCTCACGGTCCACATAGCCCAGATCCTGGGGAAGTATTTCATTGAAGATAAACCTGCCGATGGTTCCCCCGACCAACTTTGAAACGGTCGCGCCGTTTATTATTGCGGTTCTGTTTATTTTTATCGGCGCGTGCAAACCGATGTATCCGTTTTCATACGCCATGACCGCTTCGTCGTAATCCCTGAAAATTTTGTCCTTGCCCGGCTCGTCCTCGCGTATCATGGTGAGGTAATACGCGCCCAGCACCAAATCCTGCGAGGGGACGGTGACCGCGTGGCCGTCGACGGGTTTTAAGAGATTGTTCGCCGAAAGCATCAAAAATCTCGCTTCGGCCTGCGCTTCGGCCGAAAGCGGCACGTGGACCGGCATCTGGTCGCCGTCAAAATCCGCATTGAAAGCGGTGCACACCAAAGGGTGAAGCTTTATGGCTTTGCCCTCCACGAGCACGGGTTCAAAAGCCTGGATGGAAAGCCTGTGCAGCGTGGGGGCGCGGTTCAGCAAAACCGGATGCTCGGCGATCACGCTTTCGAGCGCGTCCCAGACCACCGCGTTCATCCTCTCGACTTTTTTCTTGGCGTCCTTTATGTTTGAGGCCATATGGGTCTCCAGCAGCCGTTTCATTACAAACGGCTTGAACAATTCGAGCGCCATCTCTTTGGGCAGCCCGCACTGGTATAATTTGAGATCCGGACCCACCACGATCACAGAGCGGCCGGAATAATCCACGCGTTTGCCCAGCAGATTCTGCCGGAAACGCCCCTGCTTGCCCCGGAGGAGCTCGGAGAGGGATTTCAGGGGTCGGTTGTTCGGCCCCGTCACGGGGCGGCCGCGCCTGCCGTTGTCGATGAGCGAGTCCACCGCCTCCTGGAGCATGCGTTTCTCGTTTCGTATTATTATATCGGGGGCTTCGAGTTCTATCAGCTTTTTGAGCCTGTTGTTGCGGTTTATCACCCGCCTGTATAAATCGTTTAAATCGGAAGTGGCGAATTTGCCTCCGTCCAATTGAACCATGGGCCGAAGTTCGGGCGGAACCACCGGCAAAACATCCATAATCATCCATTCGGGTTTGTTTCCCGACAGCCTGAACGCCTCGACTACCTCGAGCCTTTTTATAGTCCTTATCTTTTTTTGCCCCGTAGCGGACAAAAGTTCCTGTTTGAGTTCGTATGAAAGCTCCTCGAGGTTTAGATTTTTCAGCAGCTCCTTTATGGCCTCCGCGCCCATTCCCGCTTTGAAATTTTCCTCGTATGCCTCTTTCATGTCCTTGTAGTCGCGCTCGTTTAAAAGCTGCTTGGGCTCGAGAGATGACTTTCCGGGGTCGATGACTATGTACTGCGAGAAATACAATACCCTTTCGAGAAGTCTGGGCGAGATATCGAGGAGAAGCCCCATTCTCGAGGGCAGCGTCCTGAAATACCAGATGTGCGAAACGGGGGCGGCGAGCTCGATATGCCCCATCCGTTCGCGCCTGACTTTGTTGGACGTGACTTCCACACCGCATTTTTCGCAGGTTTTGCCTTTGAATCTTATTCTTTTGTATTTTCCGCAGTGACATTCCCAGTCTCTCATCGGGCCGAAGATTTTTTCGCAGAAAAGACCGTCGCGTTCGGGTTTAAGGGTCCTGTAATTTATCGTTTCGGGTTTCTTCACTTCGCCGTGGGACCATGAAATTATCATTTCCGGCGCGGCAAGCCCGATTTTTATGGCTGCGAAATCTTTATGTTCCATACTTTAACAAGCATCCTCCATAAAATTTAAGTTGTTACATCCTCGCTACATCGATTGGCGCGAACTGCGCGTGAACGCTACATGTCGTCAAAATCGTCGTAATCATCGTCGCCGTCCACGTCATACATTTCTTCTTCATATTCCGCATCGTCGTTTTCGTCGTCATCGTCGGGGTAATACTCTTCCTCTTCTTCGTTTTTATAGCCGTCGTCAAAATATCCGGCTTCTTCCAATTCGCCGCGGTCTATCACGGATTCGCCTATCAAGTCCGGGTTTATGTTTTTGGTGCGCTTTGTATCCTCTTCTGAGCTTTCCTTTATATGAACCTCGCGCATCTCCTTGTCCAAGACCCTTATATCTAACCCGAGGGATTGTAATTCCTTTATCAGCACTTTAAATGATTCCGGTACGCCGGGGGTGGGGATGTTCTGGCCCTTTACGATGGCTTCGTATGTCTTGACTCTGCCCAGGGTGTCGTCGCTTTTGACGGTGAGTATCTCCTGCAGGGTGTACGCCGCCCCATAGGCCTCCAGCGCCCAGACTTCCATTTCGCCGAACCGCTGGCCGCCGAACTGCGCCTTGCCCCCCAGGGGCTGCTGGGTCACCAAGGAATAGGGACCCGTGGATCTCGCGTGGATTTTGTCGTCTACAAGGTGCAGCAGCTTCAAGAAATACATATATCCGACAGTGACCCTGTTGTCGAAGGGGATCCCGGTCCTGCCGTCGTAAAGCACGGTTTTTCCGTCGCCGTCGAGGCCCGCGTCGAGTAAGCACTTTTCCGTGTCGTATTCGTTTGCCCCGTCGAAAACCGGGGTCATTATCTTCCAGCCGAGGCTTTTCGCCGCGAGGCCGAGGTGCACTTCGAGTACCTGGCCTATGTTCATGCGCGAGGGCACGCCGAGCGGATTCAGTATTATGTCAAGCGGCGTTCCGTCGGGCAGAAACGGCATGTCTTCGGGGGGCAGTATCCGCGATATGACGCCTTTGTTTCCGTGCCTGCCCGCCATTTTGTCTCCCACGGAGATTTTGCGCTTCTGGGCCACGTAAACCCTGGCCACTTTGTTTACCCCGGGGGGGAGTTCATCCGAGTTTTCCCTCGAAAAAACTTTCACATCCACCACTATTCCGCTCTCGCCGTGCGGCAGCCTGAGCGAGGTATCCCTGACATCCCCGGCTTTTTCGCCGAAGATCGCCCTGAGCAGCCGTTCCTCCGGGGTGAGCTCCGTTTCTCCTTTCGGAGTGACTTTCCCAACGAGTATATCGTTGGCCCTCACTTCCGCGCCTTTTCTGACAATCCCCTCATTGGTCAGATTCTTGAGCACGTCGTCGCCCACGTTGGGGATTTCTTTGGTGATTTCTTCCGGGCCGAGCTTGGTGTCCTTGGCTTCGTGGGAGTATTCCTCTATGTGAATTGAAGTGTACACATCGTCCCTGACAAGTCTCTCATTGATCAATATGGCGTCCTCGTAATTATATCCTTCCCATGTCATGAAGCCTATCAGCACATTTTTCCCGAGGGCGATCTCCCCGTTGTCGGTGGAAGGGCCGTCGGCGATCACCTCGCCGTTTTCGATTCTTTGCCCTCTTGTCACGATGGGGCGCTGATTTATGCAGGTTCCCTGATTGCTTCTCTTGAATTTTATAAGGTGATAGACTCTTTTTTTATTTTCATCGCTTCTGGTTATGATTTCGTCGGCGGAAACGCTCTCTACCGTGCCGGATTCCCTGGCCACCACCGCCGCGCCCGAATCCATCGCTATTTTGTATTCCATTCCCGTTCCCACAACCGGCGATTCCGAGATCATGAGCGGAACCGCCTGCTTTTGCATGTTCGACCCCATCAGCGCCCTCGAATTGTCGTCGTTTTCCAAAAACGGGATCAGCGCGGTAGTCACCGAAACGAGCATTTTGGGAGAAACATCGATAAAATCCGCGCGTTCCTTTTCCACTTCGAGTATTTCGTTTCTGTGCCTCGCGGCCACTTTGGGATTCTGGAAAAATTTGTGATCCTCAGTCAGGGGTTCGTTTGCCTGGACCACATAAAATTCATCCTCCTGGTCCGCGGTCATATACACTATCCGGTCGGTTATTTCGCCGGTCTCTTTGTCTATTTTTCTGTATGGCGCCTGTATGAAACCATACTGGTTTATCTTCGCATATGTGGCAAGATACGATATGAGCCCGATGTTGGGTCCTTCCGGGTTTTCTATCGGGCACATCCTGCCGTAGTGCGTGTAGTGGACGTCGCGCACCTCAAATGAGGCCCTCTCCCTTGAAAGCCCGCCGTGGCCGAGCGCGGACAGCCTTCTCTTGTGGGTTATCTCCGAAACGGGGTTGGTCTGGTCCATAAACTGCGAAAGCGGGTTCGAACCGAAAAATTCCTTGATGGAAGAAACCAAAGGGCGGATATTGATGAGCGACTGCGGGGTTATCTGCGAAGGGTCCTGCGTGGTCATGCGTTCTTTTATGACTTTGTCCATTCGCGCGAAACCCATTCTCATCTGATTTTGCAGCAATTCGCCCACGGAGCGCAGCCTCCTGTTGCCCAAATGGTCTATGTCGTCGGTTTCCCCGATTCCGTAGCCGAGGCATATGAGGTAATTTATGGAAGAAAAAATGTCGGCTTTTATCACGTGCTTGGGCACGAGCTTGTCTTTTTGGCGCCTGATCTCGTCTTTTATATCCCTTTCATCGGAGTGATTTTTGAGTATGTCCTGCAAAACCGAAAATTTTACCTTTTCCTTTATGCCCAAATCCGAAATGTCGAATCCGACCACCCGGTCCAAGTATATCATGTCGTTTGAAAAAACTTTTACTTCCTGGTCGTCGCCTATTAAAAGATACACTTCATTTATGCCGTTGTCTTCTATCGCCTCCGCGGTTTTCCTTGTCAGCTTTTCCCCCGCCTCGGCCATTATCTCGCCGGTGATCGGGGAGACCGCCGGGCGGCTCAGCACAAATCCCGCAATTCTGTAAGCCAGCGCGAGCTTTTTATTGAACTTGTACCGGCCCACCGTCGAAAGGTCGTATCTTTTGGGGTCGAAGAAGAGATTGTTTATGAGAACCCTCGCGCTTTCGACGAGCGGCGGGTCGCCGGGCCGGAGTTTCCGGTATATTTCCTTGAGCGCTTCATCCGAAGCCGTGGTTCCGTTGATCTCGGCCTCGCTGGGAGTGGAGTCTTTTTCGAGCGTGGCCGTTATCTTCTCGCCCTCGCCGAACAAGTCCTTTATTTCCTCCGAGGAATTGATGCCCAAGGCGCGGATTAAAACCGTTATCGGTATTTTCCTGTTTTTATCTATCCGGACGTAAAACACGTCGTTTAAGTCCGTTTCATATTCGAGCCAGGCGCCCCGGTAGGGAATCACAGTGTTGGAAAACAGCCTCTTGCCCGATTTGTCCATGATCGTTTCGTAATATATGCCGGGGGAGCGGACGATCTGCGAAACCACGACCCTCTCCGCGCCGTTTATGATAAATGAGCCGTTTTCGGTCATGAGGGGGAAATCGCCCATGTAAATTTCGGATTGTTTTACCTCGCCGGAGTTTTTGTTTTCGAGACGCACCGTTATTTTCAGCGGGGCGGCGTAGTTTACATCCCTGTCCTTGCATTCCTCGACGGGATATTTCGGCGTCGATTCCAAAACGTAGCCCGTAAATTCGATCATCAGGTTTCCCGAATAATCGACGATGGGGGATACGTCCTTCAGCACTTCTATAAGTCCTTCGTCGAGGAACCATTTATACGAATTTTTTTGAACCTCTACGAGATTTGGCATTTCGAGAACTTCTTTTATCTTGGAAAAGCTCATGCGAACATTATTGCCGAGTTTCTGAGGTTTGACCAGCATAAACACATATCACTCCTGTAAAAATATTACAAATCCCGAAAAATAGACATAATACTCTATTATATCATATTTATAGAATAACATCTTATTATATCACAAAAAAA